>DAIMIM010000182.1:0-6705 GCA_036722755.1 Caldimonas sp.
CCGCGCAGGATTGGCGGCGCGGCGCCGTGCGCCGGCGGCCGCGCCTGCATGAAGAGCGCGAGCGGCGGCATCGTCACGAGGCAGAGCACGCCGAGGCCGATGTAGGTCGGGCGCCAGCCGACGGTGGCGACGTAGTGCTGCACGATCGGCGGCCAGATCGCGCCGGCGAGGTAGTTGCCGCTGGCGCAGATGGCCACGGCGATGCCGCGCCGCTTCACGAACCACAGCGACGTGTCGGCCACCAGCGGCACGAAGGTGGCCGAGGCGCCGAAGAGGCCGAGCAGGACGCCGTGCGCGAGCGAGAAGCCGGTGAGCGTGCTGCTCATGCCGGCGCCGATGAACCCGGCAGCGAGGCCGAGCGAGCCGATCAGGATCGGCACCATGACGCCGCGCCGATCGGCCAGACGGCCCATGAAGATGCCGCCGACGCCGAAGCCGATCATGAGCAGCGTGTACGGCAGCGACGCAGCGGCGCGGGCGACGCCGAATTCCTGCTGCACCGAAGGCAGCACGACGGCGATGACGTACATCGCGCTGCTGCCGATTGTCGTCAGCAGCAGGGCGACGACGAGGCGCAGCCAGGCCTGGCGCGAATCGGCGACGGGAAGATGCGTCATGCGTGTGCGGGCTCGGCCGATGTGGCCGGCAACCATTCTGAGCGAAACGGCCGGCCCGACCGGCGCTCAGGGTGCGGCGTCGCGCTCGCGCCTGGCTTCGTCGAGCAGGGCGTCGAGCCGGCCGGGCTCGACCGGCTTGACGAGATGGTGGCGAAAGCCGGCGGCGCGGCTCCGGTTGCGATCGGCCTGGCTGCCGAAGCCGCTCATCGCGATGGCGTAGACGAGCGGCTCGGGCTGCTCGGCGCGCAGCCGCTCCAGCAACTCCCAGCCAGTGCCGTCCGGCAGGCCGAGATCGGCGACGAGGACCTGGCTGCGCGATTCGGCGAACCGCTCCAGCGCCTCGGCGACGCTCGATGCCGACTGCACGAGGTGGCCGTTCTGTTCCATGAGGAGGGTGAGCAGCGCGCGCGTGTCGTTGTGGTTCTCGACGACGAACACGCGCAGCGGCTCGGGGCCGGCGGACGGCTGGGTCGGATCGTCCTCTGGCAAGCTCATCGGGCGATTCTGCACTCGGGGAATGACCCTTTCGCGCGGCTGCGCGCTACCATGATCAACACCTTCCGAGAGCCCCCGCGCCCACCGCCGTGCCCGAGAAAATCATCGCCGCCATCATGCTCGCCGGCTGCCTCGTGCTGCTGCTGCGCGTCTTCCTCGGCACGCGCCGGCGCGCCCGCTTCGATGCGGCGGGCGCGCGCTTCAGCGCCCGCCTGGGCCGCGGCACCGACACGCTGATCGGCCTGCCCGCCTCGCGGCGCCGCGCCCGGCGCGAAGCGGAAGCGGCGATCCGCCGCGCGCGCGAAGGCGGCGGCCAATGGGACGGCAACGTCTATCGGCCCAAGTCGTTCAAGAAGGATCGCAAGCTCCACTGAGCAGCGAACGTCGGCCCCGTGCTTTCACGGGCCACGCGAATCAGGCCGCCGAGCCCAACTGCCTGTTGAAGAACGCGACGGTGCGCTGCCAGGCCAACTGCGCCGCGCCGGCATCGAAGCGCGGCGTGGTGTCGTTGTTGAAGCCGTGCTGCGTGCCGGCGTACTTGAAGGCCTGGAACGGCACACCGGCCGACTTGAGCGCAGCTTCGTAAGGCGGCCAGGTGCCGTTGATGCGCTCGTCGCTGTCCGCGAACATGAGCAGGAGCGGCGCCTTGATGGCGGCCACCTGGTCGAGCGGCGGCGCTTCGCCATAGAACGGCACGCCGGCGGCAAGCCACGACAGCCGCTCGGCCAACCGGTTGACCATGCCGCCGCCCCAGCAAAAGCCCACCGTGCCCATCTTGCCGTTGCCGCCCGGAACGCCCTTGAACCAATTGGCCGCGGCCACGAAGTCCTCGCGCGTCTTGGCCTGGTCGAGCTTGCCGAATAGATCGCGGGCCTTGTCTTCATCGCCCGGGTAGGCGCCGAGCGGAAAGAGCGCATCGGGCGCGAAGGCGATGAAGCGATCGACCGCGAGGCGGCGGCAGATGTCTTCGATGTGCGGATTGAGGCCGCGGTTCTCGTGCACCACGAGCACCAGCGGCAGCCCCACCGTGGCCGTGGCCGGGCCGCCCGGCGGCGGCGCGCTGGCCGGCCGCACGAGATAACCGCGGCCGGTGCCGTAGCCCTGCGGCGATGGGAACTCGACGGTCTCGGTCTTGATGCGCGGATCGGCTTGCGCGACCTGCGTCGCGTCGGCGAATTTGGGACTCAGGGCTTCGAGCAGGCCGGCCGCGGTGACGGTGCCGACCGCGAATCTCGAGGCGCCTTCGAGGAAGCCGCGGCGGTCGATGGCGCCGTGGACGTAGTTGTCGAAGAGGGAGAGGACTTCGGGCGGGAAGTCGGCCGCGGTCTTGCGCGGGCCAAAGACATCGGTCATAGCACGTCCTCGTGATTCGTCAGGACGGTTGTACCGCAGGATATTTGCCGGGACGGCCGCAGTGACTTCATCACCCACTCCGGTCATTCGCGCCAGTCATGTGGGCGCACTGGGGCCGACACTCAACCAAGCCTTGACCGGCAGAGTCAGCCCTTCAAGTGACCAGCAAGTCCACCATCACGGCGGCGGCGCGTTCGCATTGCGCGCGCGTCACATCCAGGTGCGTCACGGCGCGCACCGTGCGCGGGCCGAACGCGTTGACGAGCACGCCGCGGGTACGAGCTTGCGCACTCAAGGTCGCGGCATCCATCGCAAGCGCCACGGGCAAGTGGAAGACCACGATGTTGGTCTGGACAGTGGCCAGGTCCAACAGCACCGGCGCTCCGGCGGCCAGGGCTTCGGCAAATGCACGCGCGTTCGCGTGATCCTCGGCAAGCCGTGCCAGGTGATGGTCCAACGCATGCAGCGCCGCGGCCGTGAAGATGCCGTTCTGGCGCATCGCCCCGCCCATGCGTTGGCGGTGGCGGTTGGCTGCCGCGATCAATGGCTTCGAGCCTGCAAGCAGTGACCCGCCCGGCGCGCCCAAGCCCTTGCTGAAGGCGACGGCCACCAGGTCGAAGGGGGAAGACAGCTCACTCACGGGCAGGCCGCTGGCGACGCTGGCGTTCCACAGCCGGGCGCCATCGAGAAAGGTCGCCAGGCCCAGCTCGCGCGCCACCGCGCAGATTCGCTCCACGTCGGCCTGCGGCACGACCACGCCGCCGGCGCGGTTGTGCGTGTTTTCCACCTCGACCAATGTGGTGGTGGGAAAGATCGCGAAGTTGCGCGGCTTGACGGCAGCGCGCAGTTCGTCGGCGCTGAATCGGCCGCCTTGCCCGATCTCGTGGATCTGCACACCTGCATTGGCCGCCGCACCGCCCAGCTCGTGCCAGGCGGCGTGGGACTCGCGGCAGGCGATCACCTCGTCGCCCGGACGAGTCAAGACGCGTAGCGCCACCTGATTAGCCATCGTTCCGGTGGGAAGCCACACAGCGGCCTCCTTGCCCAGCAGCTCGGCGCAGCGCGCCTGCAGCCGGTTGGTGCTCGGGTCCTCGCCATACTGATCGTCGCCCACCGCGGCGGCAGCCATCGCGGCTCGCATGGCGTCGGTCGGTTGCGTGACAGTGTCAGAGCGGAGGTCGATGCGGTCGGTCATGGGGTCGACAAGTCATGGCGTGCGGGTTCGAAGCGCTCGACAGCGGTGTAGCACAGCAAGCAGGGCTGCGCGCCTGCGGTCTCGATCTGCCGGACATGATCCGCTGCTCGTGGCCGAACTGCGTCACCGCTACGATGCGAAGCTGCCATGCACGCCACTGCCGCGACCCCTTTTCCCAGGCAACGCATCGTCGTCGGCCTCTCCGGCGGCGTCGATTCGGCCGTCACGGCGTGGCTGCTGAAGCGCGCCGGCCACGAGGTCGTCGGCATCTTCATGAAGAACTGGGAAGACGACGACGACGATGAATACTGCTCGTCGCGGCAAGACTTTCTCGATGCCGCGAGCGTGGCCGACGTGCTCGGCATCGAGATCGAGCACGTCAACTTCGCGGCCGACTACAAGGACCGCGTCTTCGCCGAGTTCCTGCGTGAATACGCGGCCGGCCGCACGCCGAACCCCGACGTGCTCTGCAACGCCGAGATCAAGTTCAAGGCCTTTCTCGACCACGCCATGCGCCTCGGCGCCGACAGGATCGCCACCGGCCACTACGCCCGCGTGCGCGAAGTGAGCGCGCGACGCCCGCAGGGGCGCCCCAAGGGCGTTGCTGCCCCCGCGGGGGGCAGCGAACAAGGTGAGCGTGGGGGCTCCACGTTCGAGTTGCTGCGCGGCCTCGACGGGCGCAAGGACCAGAGCTATTTCCTGCACCGCCTGAACCAGGCGCAGCTGGCGCAGACGCTCTTCCCCATCGGCGCGCTCGAGAAGACCGAGGTGCGCCGCATCGCCGAAGAGATCGGCCTGCCGAACGCGAAGAAGCGCGATTCGACCGGCATCTGCTTCATCGGCGAGCGGCCGTTTCGCGAGTTCCTCAATCGCTATCTCGCCAACACGCCGGGGCCGATCAAGGACGACCGTGGCCGCACGATCGGCGAGCACGTCGGCCTCTCGTTCTACACGCTCGGGCAGAGAAAGGGCATCGGCATCGGTGGCCTGAAGGAGCGCGCCGGAGCGCGCGGCGGCAGCGAGCACGCCCCGTGGTTCGTCGCCCGCAAGGACATGGCCACGAACACGCTCTGGGTCGTCTCCGGCCACGAGCACGCCTGGCTGCGCACCGATGCGCTCGAGGCCGATGCGGCGAGCTGGGTCGCGGGCCACGCGCCCGCCGCCGGCCGCTACGCCGCCAAGACGCGCTATCGCCAGGCCGATGCGGCCGCCGCGCTCGTGCGCGCCGATGCGGGCGGGCACGTCTCGCTCGTCTTCGACCAGCCGCAGTGGGCCGTCACGCCGGGCCAGTCGGCGGTGCTGTACGACGGCGAGGTCTGCCTCGGCGGCGCGATGATCGCGTCGTCGTCCTCGCCGAAGAACGCGCAGCGCGGCGCGGCGAGCGCCGTCGCGATGTCCTGAATCCCACCGTCCGAAAGACCGCCATGTATCTGCCTTCGCATTTCGCGGAACACCGCCCCGAGGTCTTGCAGCAGCTGATCCGCACGCACCCCTTCGGCCTGCTCGTGACGCAGGGCGAAGGTGGCCTCTCGGCCAACGGCATGCCCTTCATCCACGATGCGGGCGAAGGCACGGGCCATGGCGTGCTGCGCACGCACGTCGCGCGCGCCAACCCGGTGTGGCGCGAGGCGCGCGGCGATGTCGATTCGCTGGTGGTGTTCCAGGGCGCGCAGGCCTACATCTCGCCGGCGTGGTACCCGAGCAAGGCCGAGCACGGCAAGGTCGTGCCGACCTGGAACTACGTGATGGTGCAGGCGCGCGGCCGCCTGCGCGTGATGGACGATGCGGTCTGGCTGCGCGCCTTCGTCTCGCGCCTCACCGATCGCCACGAGAACGAGCGCGTGCAGCAGGCGGGCGCGTCTGCGCCGCCGGTGTGGGCGGCCGGCGATGCGCCGGCCGATTTTCTCGACAGCATGCTGCGCGCGATCGTCGGCATCGAGATCGAGGTGACGCAGCTCGTCGGCAAATGGAAGACGAGCCAGAACCGCTCGCAAGCTGATCGCGAGGGGGCTGCGCGTGGCCTCGCAGCGATGCCTGGCAGCGACGCCGCGGCGATGGCCGCGCTGGTCGCCTCGTTCGGCGCCGCGACGTGACGTGACGTGACGTGAGCCACTCGGGCAGGCTCGCAACGAACACCATCGGCCGGATCGTCGCTGCGGGCGCGATCGTTGCGACGCTGTCGATCGGCGTGGCGGCCCGCGCCGCACCGCCGGCCTTCGAAGACACGATGGCGCAACGCGTGCTCGCATGCACGGGCTGCCACGGCGCGCAAGGCCGTGCCGCTGCCGACGGCTACTACCCGCGCATCGCCGGCAAGCCGGCCGGCTACCTCGCCAACCAGCTGCTCAACTTTCGCGACGGGCGCCGCCAGTACGCGCTGATGAACGGCCTGGTCGCGCCGCTCGATGCGGCCTACCTGGCCGAGATCGCCGCGCACTTCGCGTCGCTCGAGCTGCCGTATCCGCCACCGGCGCCCGGTGCGGCGCTGACAGAAGAGCAGCGCGTGCTCGCAGAGCACCTGGTCCGCGAGGGCAATGCGTCGCGCCATGTGCCGGCTTGCACCGCTTGCCACGGCAGCGCGATGACCGGCACCGCGCCGTTCGTGCCGGGCCTGCTCGGCCTGCCGCGTGACTACCTCAATGCGCAGCTCGGTGCCTGGCGCACGGGCAAGCGCCAGGCCCAGTCGCCCGATTGCATGGCGCAGGTGGCGCTGGCGCTGGCGCCCGACGAGATCGGCGCCGTCGCCGCGTGGCTGGCCGCGCAGCCCGTGCCTGCGGGTGCGCGGCCGGCGCCGGCGTTCGCGGTCAAGCCGCCGCTGCCCTGCGGCGGCGTCGCGCCGTGACGCTCGGTCGCGCGTTCGTCATCGGCGCGATCGGCGCCGTCGTCATGCTGTGCATCCTCGCCGCACTGGTCGCCTGGCTCAACGTGCGCGGCGAAGACGATGTGCGCACCACGGCCTCCGCCACCACCGGCGGCGCAGTCGACGCGGCCCTGGTCGCGCGCGGCAGCGCCTTGATCCGGGGCGGCGATTGCCAGGGCTGCCAC
>DAIMIM010000183.1:0-6703 GCA_036722755.1 Caldimonas sp.
CTGGTCGTGCTCGGCTTCTGGGCCTGGTGGCGGCAACAGCCGGTGGACGATCCGAATCGGCTCACGCTTTACGGCAACATCGATATCCGTCAGGTTTCGCTGGCATTCAACGGAACCGAGCGGATCGCCGAGTTGCGCGTCAAGGAGGGCGACCGGGTGCACTCCGGCGACGTGCTCGGCGTGCTGGACCTGCGCACGCCGCGCCTGCGCCTGGCGCAGACCGAGGCGCAGATCGGCGTGCAGGAGCAGGCCGTGCTGCGGCTGAAGACCGGTAGCCGCCCCGAGGAAATCGCGCAGGCCCGCGCCAGCGTCGCGGCGGCCGAGGCCGAGGCAGACCTGGCCGCGAAGCAAGTGGCCCGGCTGAAGGCGACCAGCGATGCCACCGCCGGGAAAGGTGTCAGCCAGCAGGACCTGGACAACGCGCTCGCCCATCAGAAGGTGGCATACGCCCAGGCGGACGGCGCACGCAAAGCGGCGCAGCTGGTGATTGCCGGCCCGCGCAAGGAAGACATCGCGCAGGCCGGCAAGCAACTCGCCGTCGCCCGGGCCGAGCAGGCACTGATCCAGCGCCAGATCGACGAGTCGGAGTTGCGCGCTCCCATTGACGCCGTGGTCCGCGCGCGCCTGCTCGAGCCGGGCGACATGGCCTCGCCGCAGCGGCCGGTCTTCACGCTCGCGATCACCCAACCCAAGTGGGTTCGCGCCTACGTGCCCGAGCCGCAGCTGGGGCGCATTCAGCCCGGCATGGCGGCCACCGTCAGCACCGACAGCCAGCCCGAGCGCAGTATTCCGGCGCGCATCAGCTACATCTCCTCGGTCGCGGAGTTCACGCCCAAGACAGTACAGACACCGGAACTCCGCACCAGCCTCGTTTACGAGGTGAGGTTCATGGTCGACGACCCGCAGGACCAGCTGCGCCTGGGTATGCCTGCCACCGTGCATCTCGAACTTCAGCCGCCAGGCCAGACGCAAGCCGCGCGGCCATGAGTCGCCCTGCGGCGCTGACCGGTGAGCATCTGCGCCGCAGCTTCGTCGTCAAGGAGGCCAGGCGAACCGTCGTTGCCTTGGACGATGTCTCGTTGAGTGTCGCAGCGGGCTCGCTCACCGCCCTGGTGGGTCCCGACGGTGCCGGGAAGACCACGCTGCTGCGCCTGGCCGCGGGCTTGCTTGCGCCCGAGGCTGGCCATTTGACCGTGCTTGGCATTGATGTCGTGCGCCATCCGCAGGCGGTGCAAGACCGCATCAGCTACATGCCGCAGCGCTTCGGTCTCTACGACGACCTGAGCGTTCAGGAGAACCTCGATCTCTACGCCGACCTGCACGGAGTGCCGGCCAGCGAGCGCTCCGCTCGCTACCGGCGGCTGATGGAGATGACCGACCTCGGTCGCTTTGTCGCTCGGCCGGCCGGCAAGCTCTCCGGCGGGATGAAGCAAAAGCTCGGCTTGGCCTGCGCGCTGGTGCGCTCGCCCGAGCTGCTCTTGCTCGACGAGCCCACGGTCGGCGTGGATCCGTTGTCGCGCCGCGAGTTGTGGCAAATCGTGCGGCAGCTGGTCGACGTCGAGAAGCTCACCGTCGTCGTCAGTACGGCCTACCTCGACGAAGCCGAACGCTGTTCGCAGATCTTCCTCTTGCGGCAGGGCCGCGTGCTCTCTTCCGGCACTCCGGATTCGCTGCGCGAGCACGCCGATCGCCGCTGCTTTGTCGCAACGCCGCCGCCCGACCAGCCGGCGCGCTGGCTGCAGGCCAGGCTGCTGGATGACACCGCGCATGTCGTGGACGCCGTGCCGCACGCCGGAGAAGTCCGCTTCATCTGCCGGCGCGAGGTCGAATCGCCGCAGACGCTCGAAGCCTTGAACGGCGCGCCGATCCGCGCCGTCGCAGCGACGCTGGAAGACGGGTTCATGGTGCTGCTGCATCAGACCGAGCCCGCGAAGGCGGTTGCCGCTGCGGCGCCCGCTTCGTCTGCGGCTACCGGTGGGCTCGACCATGCGACCGACACCGTCATCGAAGTGAAGGACCTGGTACGCAAGTTCGGCGACTTCGTGGCGGTGGCGAACACATCGTTCAGCGTTCGCCGCGGCGAGGTATTCGGCCTGCTCGGGCCCAACGGCGCGGGCAAGACAACGACGTTTCGCATGCTCTGCGGCCTGCTGCCCGCCACCAGTGGCAGCCTGAGCGTGGCCGGCGTGGATCTGCGTCGCGCTCCGTCGGCGGCGCGTAGGCACATCGGCTACGTGTCGCAGAAGTTTGCGCTCTACGGCAACCTGAACGTCGAGCAGAACCTGAGCTTCTTCGCCGGCGCCTACGGGCTGCGCGGCAGCCTCGCAGTCGACCGCATCGGAAGCGTCACCCGGCAGTTCGATCTGGACGCGCTGCGCACCACGCCCACCAGTCAACTCCCGGGTGGCTACCGGCAGCGGCTGGCGATGGCCGCTGCGCTGCTGCACGAACCGCAAATTCTATTTCTCGATGAACCGACGAGCGGCGCCGATCCGCTGGCGCGGCGCGAGTTCTGGCGCCGCATCACTGCATTGGCCGAGCAGGGAACGACGGTCGTTGTGACGACGCATTTCATGGAGGAAGCCGAATACTGCGACCGCATCATCATCCAGGACGCCGGCAAGGTACTGGCGCTCGGCACGCCCCGCGAAGTGCGGGCACAGGCCAAGGGCGACGCCGAAGCGCCTGCACCGCCGAGCATGGAAGAAGCGTTCATCGGAATCGTCGAGCGTTCCCGCGACGCCGTTGCGGGCCGCGCGGCCGCGAGAGCGACGGCTTGAGCGCAAGCGCTTCGACAACGCGGACCGGCGGCTTCTGGGCTCGCCTGAAGGCGCTGACGCGCAAGGAATTCCGCCAGTTGCTGCGCGACCGCAGCAACCTGGCGATCGGCATTGCCTTGCCGGCGCTGCTGATCCTGCTGTTCGGCTACGGCATTTCGCTCGACGTCAACAACGCTACGGTGGCTGTCGTGATCGAGGACGCCTCGCCGACTGCGCTGGATGTTCTTTCCGGGCTGCAGCTGTCGCCCTACTTCACGCAGCGCAACGTGCGCTCGATGAAGGACGCCGAGCGCATGATGAACACGCGTGAGGTCGAGGCGATCCTGCGCCTCCCGAGCGACTTCACGAGCCAGTTGGCCGCCGGTCACGGCCGCCTCCAGCTCATCGTGCACGGCGCCGACGCCGCCACGGCGCGGGCGATCCAGGGCTATGTCGGCGGCGCGTTGGCCCAATGGTCGGCACGTGCGGAAGACCGTGGCGCGCATCGCGGCGCGACGGCGCGTGACGCGCCCTTCGGCACGGTCACGGTCGAACAGCGCATGTGGTTCAACGCGGCCAACACCAGCACCTGGTATCTGGTGCCGGGATTGATCGTGCTCATCATGACGCTCACCGGCGCCTTCCTCACGTCGCTGGTGGTGGCCCGGGAATGGGAACGGGGAACGCTCGAAGCGCTGTTCGTGACGCCGGTACGGCCGACCGAGATCTTGCTGGCCAAGATGATCCCGTACTTCGTGGTTGGGATGATCGGCTTCGCGATGTGTCTGCTGGCCGCGCGCTTCCTGTTTCGCGTTCCATTCATGGGCTCGCTGTGGCTGCTGCTGCTCAGCTCCGTGCTCTACATGTTCGTGGCGCTGGGCGTGGGCCTGCTGATCTCGTCGGCCACCAAGAACCAGTTCATCGCCAGCCAGATGGCGCTGCTGACCAGCTTCCTGCCGGCGATGATGCTGTCGGGCTTCCTGTTCGACCTCAACAACGTCCCGGCCGTCGTTCGCTACGTCGGCCAGGCGCTGCCTGCGACCCACTTCCTCGAACTGATCAAGACGCTGATGCTGGCGGGCAACGTGTGGCCCATCGTGGTCAAGGACTTCGCCATCCTCGTCGCCTACGCGCTGGTCCTGCTCACGGCCGCCCGGTTGGTGACGCGCAAGCGGATCGCCTGAGCGCGGCCATGCTCGATCTCCTGTTTCGCTTGCTCGCCCTGGTTCGCAAGGAATTCCTGTCGGTGCTCAAGGATCCGTCGAGCCGCGTCATCCTGTTCCTGCCGGTTCTGCTGCAAAGCATGCTGTTCGGCTATGTGGCGACCTACGACCTGTCCAACGTGCCCTATGCCGTGCTCGACCAGAGCCGCAGTCCGACCTCGGCCGCCCTGCTGGCGCATCTCGACGGCACCGGTTTCTTCCGCAGGGTGGCGACCTTGCAAGCCGTCTCGGAAATCGCGCCGGCCATCGATACACAGCGGGCACTGATGATCGTTCAGATCGGCCCGCGCTTCGAG
Source organism: Caldimonas sp. (assembly GCA_036722755.1). Classification (GTDB taxonomy): domain Bacteria; phylum Pseudomonadota; class Gammaproteobacteria; order Burkholderiales; family Burkholderiaceae_C; genus Schlegelella_A. The sequence continues at coordinate 4,279 of DAIMIM010000183.1, forward strand.
CAGCAACTGATGGCGGGCGACACGGCCTCCATCCAGCTCATCCTGGACGCGCGCAACTCGACCACGGCCAACTCGGCGGCCGCGTATGTGGGCTCGGTCATCGACGCATTCAATGCCGAACAGTCGCAGCAGCGCGGCGGTCCGGCGCCGGCTCTCACGCTCGAAACGCGAGCCTGGTTCAACCCGAACCTGGAAACGCGCTGGAACTTCATGCCCGCGCTGATCGCCACGCTCTCCATGCTGCAAACGTTGATGCTGACCGCACTGTCGGTGGCGCGCGAGCGCGAACAGGGCACCTTCGACCAGCTGCTGGTGACGCCGCTGTCGCCGACCGAGATCATGATCGGCAAGGCGATCCCGCCCATGCTGATCGGCCTGGTCCAGTCCACGCTGGTGTTGCTCGTCACGCGCTACTGGTTCCATATCCCGATGGCCGGATCGCCCGTCACGCTCTACATCGGCCTCGCGGCCTTCATCGTCGCCGGTGTCGGCATCGGCCTGTCCATCAGCGCGCTGGCCGCCAACATGCAGCAGGCCATGCTCTACACCTTCGTGCTTCTGATGCCGATGATGCTGCTTTCCGGGCTCACGACGCCGGTATCGACGATGCCCAGGGTGCTGCAGATCGCGACGCTCGTGAACCCGATCCGGTTCGGCATCGATCTGGTTCGCCGTGTCTATCTCGAGGGCGTGGGCATCGCTACCGTGCTGCCCGACCTCCTCCCGCTGCTGCTGATCGCGGCCGTCACCCTGCCCGCCGCGGCCTGGCTGTTTCGCAACCGATTGGTCTGAAAGGACAAGCGCATGTCAACGCTGGCGTTCTTGCCTTCCGGTGCGCGAGCGCGCCGCGCGGCCGCTTGCGCCGCTCTTTGTTGTGTGCTGGTGATCGACGCTGGCTGCGCGAGCGTCGGCCCTGGCTTCAAACACCCGGAGGTCGACGCGCCGGTTGCCTGGTCGGATCGGCATGGCGGTTCGCCCACGCTGGCCGCGCCGATCGATGTCACTCCCTCGCTGGAAGTCGATCGCTGGGCCGCCTTCGGAGATCCCGAGCTGACGCGCCTGCAGGCGCTGGCGATACGAGCCAACCAGGATGTCAAGACCGCTGTCTTGCGTTTGCTGCAGTCTCGCGTCGAGGAGACCACCGTCAGCGCGCAACGTGGCGTGCAAGTGAGCGCGCAAGGCGAAGTCTCGCGTCAGCGCCAGAGTCAGTTCGGCAGCGCGTCACGCTTGGCGAGTGCCCTGGGCGGCGCAAACACGCCTCAGCTGCTGAACCTGCTCAGCGCCCCGTTCACGCTCTACCAGGCTGGCTTCGATGCTTCGTGGGAACCCGATCTGTGGGGGCGCGTGGTGCGCTCCGAGGAGGCGGCTCGCGCCAACACCGCCGGGCAGCAGGCGGCGCTGCGACAGATTCAGCTCGGCGTGGCCGCCGAGCTCGCGCGGTCCTACTTTCTGCTGCGCTCGACGCAACGCCAACGGCTGCTCGCGCAAGACGAGCTCGCGCTCGCGCAGGAAATGGAGCGATTGTTGCGGTCGCAATTCCGAAACGGCATGGCGGACGAGTCGGGCCTGATCCGCCAGCACTCGCAAGTGGCGAGCTTGCTCGCGTCGATTCCGGCGCTGCTGGCCCAGGAAGCGCAGGCGATGAACCAGATCACGCTTCTATGCGGGGCCGAGCCCGGCGGCATGAACGATGACCTGGCCGCATTGCGCGTGAGCACCGCGGCAGTGGCGCTGCCGGACTTGCGGCTCGGGCTGCCTTCCGAATTCGCGCGCCACCGGCCCGACGTCGCTGCAGCCGAGGCTCGCCTGCACGCAGCGACGGCGAACATCGGCATCGCCGTGGCCGACCTCTACCCCCGCATCACGCTGGGTGCAAGCTTCGGCCTGGAGACCGTCGGCAGCGCCAAGCTCGGTGACTGGGGTGGTCGGCAGTGGACCGTCGGTCCAAGCCTGAGCATTCCCATCTGGGACCAGGGTCGCCGCCGGTCCACGGTCACCCTGCGCGAGCTGCAGCAGCAGGAAGCCGCGGTGGCCTTCCAGCAAGCCGTGCTGAAGGCCTGGCATGAGGTCGACGACGCGATTTCGGCCTACGTCGCCGAAACGCAGCGCGACTTGCAATTCGCTGAACGGGTGCGCGACGGCGAGGACGAGGCGAGGCTTGCGCAAGCCCGTTATGTCGGCGGCTTGACGACCTACCTGCCGGTCCTGAGCGCGACCGCGACCTTGATCGACGCGCGGCGGGATCGAGCCGAAAGCACGGCCCGCGTCCAGACGACCTTGGCGGCGCTCTATAAAGCGCTGGGCGATGACGGCAAGTTGCGAGTCACCGATGTCTAGAGAGATGCGACGTGCTTGCAAGAGCGTGGGGCGCGCACAAGATTCGAGCGCCGACGTTTTTGGCATCGCGTCTCATGCCCTCGATCCG
>DAIMIM010000184.1:0-1192 GCA_036722755.1 Caldimonas sp.
CGTCTACACGGTCGACCAGCACATCCTCATGGTGCTGCGCAACGTGCGCCGCTTCTTCATCCCGGAGCACACCCACGAGTACCCGTTCTGCTCGCAGCTCGCCTCGAACTTCGACCGGCCCTGGGTGCTCTACATCGCGGCGCTGTTCCACGACGTCGCGAAGGGCCGCGGAGGCGACCATTCGCTGCTCGGCGAACGCGAGGTGCGGCGCTTTTGCCGCGACCACGGCGTCGAAGGCGACGACGAGACGCTGCTCGAGTTCCTGGTCGGGCAGCACCTGACGATGTCGCGCATCGCCCAGAAGGAAGACCTCTCCGATCCGGACGTGATCGGCGAGTTCGCGCGACGCATCGGCACCGAGCGGCGCCTCACCGCGCTGTACCTGCTCACTGTCGCCGACATCCGCGGCACCAGCCCGAAGGTCTGGAATGCATGGAAGGGCAAGCTCCTCGAGGACCTCTATCGCCTGACGCTGCGCGCCCTCGGCGGCTCCCGTCCGAATCTCGACGCCGAGATCGAGGCGACCAAGCTCGAGGCGCGCCTGCTGCTCAATCTCGCTTCGCTGCCCGGGACAGTCGAGGTGCCGCTCTGGAGCACGCTCGAGCTCAGCTACTTCGCCCGCCACGACGCCAGCGAGATCGCCTGGCACACACGCATGCTGCTCGATCTGGTCGACTCGCCCGATCCGCTGGTGCGGGCGCGCGTCAGCCCGTTCGGCGAAGGCCTGCAGGTGCTGGTCTATGCACCGGACAAACAGGACCTGTTCGCCCGCACCTGCGGCTACTTCGACGGCTCGAACTTCAACATCCTCGACGCCAAGGTGCACACGACGAGATCCGGCTACGCGCTCGACACCTTCGTCATCGTCAGCCCGCACATCGATTCGCACTACCGCGACCTGATCGCCTACGTGGAGACGCAGCTCTCGCTCGCGCTGAAGGCGACCGGCCCGTTGCCCGAGCCGCGAGTGGGCCGGATCTCGCGGCGCGTCAGGTCGTTTCCGGTCACGCCGCGCGTCACGCTGCGGCCCGACGAGCGGGCGCAGAGCTGGCTGCTCGCCGTCTCCGCCAGCGACCGCTCCGGCCTGCTCTACGCGATCTCGCGGGTGCTGGCGCAGCACAACATCAACCTCCAGCTCGCCAAGATCACCACGCTCGGCGAGCGCGTCGAAGACACGTTCCTGATCGACGGC
>DAIMIM010000184.1:1292-6684 GCA_036722755.1 Caldimonas sp.
GACGACGCGGAACGCGCGCTCGTGGGCACCGAATACAAGCAGGTCTCGCCCTTCGTCGCGCGCAAGCGCGGCGCCGCGCTGGTCGCGCGCAACATCGCCGCGCACATCGAGCGCAACGTGCTCGATCTGCCACGGGACTGGTCGCCGCTGGTCTATTGCTGGCGCGGCGGCCAGCGCAGCGGTGCACTGGCGACGGTGCTCGGGCAGATCGGCTTTCGCGTTCACCTGCTCGAAGGCGGCTACCAGCAATACCGGCGCGCCGTCCTCGCCGATCTCGAGACGCTGCCGGCGCGCTTTCAGTGGCGCGTCGTCTGCGGCCCGACCGGCTCGGGCAAGAGCCGGCTGCTGCACGTGCTGCGCGAGCGTGGCGCCCAGGTTCTCGATCTCGAACGCCTCGCCAACCACCGCGGCTCGGTGCTCGGTCTCGTGCCAGGCAGCCCGCAACCGACCCAGAAGGCGTTCGACTCCGCTCTCTGGAATGCGCTACGCCAGCTCGACCCGGCCAGACCCGTGTTCATCGAGAGCGAGAGCAAGAAGGTGGGCGACCTGCGCATCGCCGAGGCGCTGGTCGTGCGGATGCGCGCGGCCCCGTGCGTCTGGCTCGAGCTCGGGCTCGATGAGCGCGTGCAGCTGCTCATGGCGGACTACCACTTCTTCGTCACCGACACGGCCGCCTTCACGGCACGGCTCGATGCGCTGCGCATCCTGCGCGGCCACGAGGTCGTCAACGGCTGGCAGGAAAAGGCCCGCGCGGGCCGGTCGGAAGAGGTCGTTCGCGAGCTGCTGGTGCTGCACTACGATCCGGTCTACCACCAGTCGATGCGGCGCAACTTCGCCGACATCGCTTCGTCGGGTGTCAGCATCGCATGGGATGGCAGCGCCAACGGCCTTGTCGGTGCCGCAGAGGCGATCATCGAAGCCGGCGGTTGACCCACGGCGACCCCGACGAAGACGCTCCGAAGGCGCTGCACTGCCATAGCTGCAAAGGTAGAGAACTTTGATCGATACCTTTAGCGCCGCGCGCTTTCGCCTTCCATTTGCGCCTTTATTCTTCCGCGCCGAACTGCGTCACGGTCCGGGGCAAACGGCACGATATCCATATAAGGCTGCTGCCCGGCGATCAGGTCGGCAATGATCTCCGCAGTCGGCGCAGCCGCTGTCAAGCCGACGTGGCCGTGTCCGAATGCGAAGAAGGCATTGGGCACACCGGGAGCACGGCCGATCACTGGTTTCGAATCAGGCATTGACGGTCTGTGACCCATCCACCGCGTCAACGCCTTGTACGTCATCCCAGGTATGACGCCGTTGGCACCTTCTAGGAGTCGCTCCGATCGCCGATAGTTTGGAGGCGCGTCAAGGCCAGCAAGCTCAACGGTTCCAGCGATCCTGAGGCCACCCTCCATTGGCGTGATGAAGTACTTGCCTTCGCCGGACATCACAGGGATTCTGGGCAAAATGTTGGGCGACTCCAGCATCACGTGGTAACCACGCTCGGTCTCGAGCAAGACCGGGCAGCCCAATTGGGAGGAAAGGGAATTGGAGCGTGCTCCGGCAGCAATCACGATGGCGTCGCTCGGAATTGGCCCTCCACTTGTCTCGACCTCAGAGACCCGCCCATCCACGAGTCTGAAGCCCGTCGCCAAGTGCCGGACCAGCGGCGTTCCCTCGCGCTGAAGTTGCTGTGCGATTGCCTGGGACAGACGGAGTGGATTCGGGCAATGGCCTTGCTCGGGCAGCAGCACCAAGTGGGTTATCCGTGAAGAAAGAATCGGGTCGAATTCCCGAATTTCGTTGCCAGTCAAAATCTCGATCTGCACGCCTCTCGCCCGCCGCAGTTCCCGGCCGAGCGAGTCGCCTGAAAAGCTCTCCTCGCTTTCATAGAGGAACGCGTACCCCTCCTGTCTGATGAGTTCCGGCACGCCAGCCCATGCTGCGATTGGCCGCCACTTTTCAATGGTTGGCGTGAGCAAAGGATGCAGCGCATCTGCAATCGCATTGACGCGATCAATGGAAGTAGAGCGGTGAAGTCGCCAAAGCCAGGGAGCGACCTTCAAGGCATTGCGGGCCGGAACGGACAGCGGACCCTTGCGGTCCAGCAGCCACCGCGGCACTTTCTTCCACATACCTGGAAGACCGAGTGGCACGAAGGATGCACGGCTGAAGCAGCCGGCATTGCCCGATGAACAGTGCTCACCCGGCGAAAGAGGATCAATCAACGTGACTTGATGTCCTCGCAGGCGCAACCGGGCCGCGCAGGCAAGCCCGACGACCCCGGCCCCAACGACGCTGATGCGTGACATCAGTCGAGCTTCGTTCCAGAGATTTCAGCGATTCTTTTCCACTTCGCGTTTTCAGTCCGCAGAAATGCAGCGAACTGTTCCGGCGTGTCGCCGACGACGTCGAATCCGAGCTCACGGAAGCGCGCGCGGACGTCTGGCAGCGAGAGGATGGCTCGCATTTCGATGTTCAGCCGGTCGATGACCTCTTTGGGCGTCCCCGAAGGCGCCGCAACCCCGAACCATTGAACCGCCTCGTAGCCGGGAAGCCCGGCTTCGGCTACGGTCGGCAATTCACTCAGGGTTGTGGAGCGCGTTGGGTTCGTGACAGCTAGCGCAACCACCTTTCCAGACTTTAGGTGCGGGAGGAATGCCACCGCAGTGCCGAAAACCAGATCCACTTGGCCGCCGAGCAGGTCGGTAACCATTTGCGCATCTCCCTTGTAGGGAACATGCAGCATGTCAACACCGGCCATCGATTTGAAATACTCACCCAGAAGGTGAGATATGGACCCGTTACCCCCCGAACCAAAACTGATCTTTCCCGGATTAGCTTTTGCATACGAAATCAGCTCGCGCACCGTCCGGACCGGCAGGTGCGCGTTCACCACCACCATGATGTCCGCGGTACCGAGCAGGCTTACCGGCGCGAAGTCGCGGTTCGGATCGTAGCGGAGCTTCGTGTAGACGTAGGGCGCTATCGCCAGCGTGCTGCTCGTGCCGATGAGCAACGTATAGCCGTCGGGTGCAGATTTCGCCACGGCTTCTGACCCCAGCGATCCGCCCGCACCCGACTTGTTTTCGATGATCACTGGCTGCCCGAGCCGGGTCGAAAGCCGTTCACCAATTATTCTCGCAACGGTGTCGGTTGAGCCGCCAGCGGAAAAGGGCACGATGATCTTGATTGCCTTGTTCGGCCACGCTTGCGCAAGCACGGTCATCGGAGAAAACAGCATCGCGGTGGCGGCAAAGGCGCCTATCAATCCGAAGCGCTTCATTTCCAGACCTTTTGTAGTACGCGGACAAAGTTGCCCCCCAGCAGCTTCTTGATCCGTTCGGGGCGGTAGCCGCGAGCGACGAACCCTTCTACGACCTTGATCAGTTCTGAGCGTTGCGAAAATCCCGTCAGCCCGAGGCCGCCGTACTGCTTGCCTTGGGTGACTTCTGGGTAGAACCACGGAGTGGCCCAGTTCGCTTTTGTCTTTCCGTCGAACCAGTCGGTCGCGAAGGTCACGTGGTCTTCGCCGATGAGGTCGATGGCGTAGTCAAAGTGGTCCAAGTAGTCGTCGAGCGTGGGCTGCCGGTCTTTGCGGATGAACGGCGAGAAGGTCGTGATACCGATCGTGCCGCCCTTGCCTGCAACGGCCTTCATCTGCTCGTCCGTGACGCAGCGGGGATTGTCGACAATCGCCCGCACGGCGGTGTGGGAGATGACGATCGGCATGCTCGACTCATCGACAGCATCCAGCGTTGTGCGGCTGCCGACATGGGAGCAGTCGATCAGGATTCCCAGCCTGTTGCATTCGCGGACCACCTGCATGCCGAAGCTGGTGAGCCCTCTGTTCTCTGGCTCCAAGCAACCGTCTCCCAACGCGTTGCGTTCCATATAGGTCAGCTGCAGTGAGCGCAGGCCCAACTTGTACATGAGGCGAATGCGTTCTTTCTTTCCCTCCATCCACGTTGGGCTCTGCACTCCGAAAATGACGCCAAGCTCGCCGTTCTTCTTCGCTGCGAAGATGTCGTCCAACTTTTCGACGTGACGCGCCTTCGGACTCATTTCAAAATTCAGCAGATTTTCGTAGACGGCCGAGAGCAGCTCCTCCCAGGTTGGGGAATACGAAGGCTCAGACACGAGACAGGCGTGAAGCACGTTCCAGCCGTGACCGACCATCTGCTCCTCGTACGTACCTTCCGCGACGTAGGGTGTCGGATGAACGACCGCTCCACCGAGTGTGTCGATGACGATCGAATCCGCGAGGATGGCCTTCGCTTCGGCCATGCGGTCGGTCTGGAAATTCTGCTCGGACATGGTCTGTTCTCCGGTGATGTCCAAGTCTAGAAGCGACCTCTATAACCTACCAATCAGAAAATCGCCACGCCTCATAAATTCCGCTTATGCAAAAGTCTGCCGGAGGTGGACGATGAAGTCGTCGAGAACGCGAGACGTCATCCCGCGGCGCGGGCGTAGCAGCAGGCTCTTAAGTTCGATCCGCGGCTCTAGGGGGCGCATCACGAAGCCGGGGACGGGTCTCGCGGAAAAGAGGGCTGTTTCGATCAAGGCAATACCGGCGCCATGAATGGCCAACATGATGGCCGTTGCCGAAGTGCCGGTCTCGACCGAAATGCGCAACGGCGTGGCCTGCTCAGTCAGCACGCTATCGACATAGGGACGCAACAGAGCCTGTGGCAGGTAGGTGATGATCCGATACGCCGCCAGATCGCGCGCCCGTACCGTCGCATGTCGTGCAAGGGGGTGCCGACGAGGAACGATGCAGCCGATCGCCGTTCGGCTGATCTCTTCCGTGAGTACCGCGGAGCTCACAACCGGCTCGTATACAACGCCAAGGTCGACCTCGCGGTTGATCACCCGGTCGAGTACGACCGGCGACGCGAGGGCTTGGAGGCTCACCTTGACTCCGTGTCGCGTGGCCACGAACGTTGCAACCGCCTTTGCCACATATCCGTCGCACAGCGGCGGTGTTGCCGCTATCGACAACACCCCCCGAGAGCCCCCCGCCAGGTCTTGACTAAAGCGCTCGACCGCACTGAGACGAGCGAAGATCTCCGAGACGTCCGGAAAAAGCGCTTTCGCTTCGGCCGTGGGCCATAGGCGACCCCCGGTCCTCTCGAAAAGCATCATTTTCAGGCGACTTTCCAGCTGCTTCAAAGCTGAACTGACGGCCGGCTGCGTCACATTCAGCACCCGCGCAGCTTCGGTGACGGAGCCTGTACGCATGATCGCGTAGAAGGCTTCAATCTGACGAAGATTGATCAAGGTTGGCTCCCTGGGACCGATCTCGTGTTGAACAGAGAGCCGTCGTTGCCGCGCCGTGTGGGCTTCAGCCCATGTGCAGGCCGCCATTGACCGAGAAATCGGCGCCGGTGGCGAAGCCCGA
>DAIMIM010000185.1:0-6647 GCA_036722755.1 Caldimonas sp.
CTGACTCACCTGTTCCTTGAGCGCGACCGCCTTGCCATCGGCCTCATGCTTCAGCGCCTCGACACGTTGCTTCGCATGCAGCACCGCGCGCTCGAGCCCGGCCTTCGCTGCGACGATTTGCGTTTGCAGTTTCGTCCTGGCCATTCCGGTCGCGTTTGCCGCCTCCGCTTCGAGCTCCTCGATCTCGCCCTTGAACACAGCGATGCCGTGATCGAACTGGGCATCGACGACTTCGGAACGCGTACGACGATAGACAACACCGCCGGCCGCCTCCAGTGCCGAATCGACCGGCACGACCCACTCCTCATCGACTTCAGCGACAAGAGCCGCCTTGCCGGGTTGGAGCATCTTCTCGGCTTCTTCGACGAAGTCGAGGTCGACGCCGGCCACCCAGAAGTCACGGATCGCCCCGGAAACCGTACCGGTCACCGCACCGACAGCCATGCCGGCCTTGCCGCCCATCATGCCGACCAGGGCTCCGACAGCCAAACCGACGCCTGCGCCGATACCGCCCCGATGGGTCGCCTCCTTGACGCTGACCTTGCCCTTCGCATCCCGGGCGATCACGGCCGAGGCGTAGAGCGTGATGTCGCCTTCATCATGGAGTTTGCGCAAGGCGTGTGTTCCGGCGTCGGCCGCCTTCTCGTTGTCGAAGATCACGACGAGCATCTTGTTCATGTCGGGTCCAGTGCGATGTTGTTGCGTGGCACGTCGGGCATGGCCGGGCTCAGCTGGTTGGATCCCGATTGCGCACAGAGTTGCATGTGGAGCGGTTGTAGGTCGTGCTCCATGGTTCGTCTGTGCGTCACCGCACCAGGATCCGCCGAATGCCCGAGAGTCTTCGTTCCGCCGTGCCGCACCGGAGCCTATGCTGGCGCCCCATGAACGATCGAATCAATCTGGCCGCCGGGCTCGTAGACCATGTCGCCGAGCCTCATCGTGACCAGCTGCAAATGACCAGCCAATTGAATCGAACGCCCCCGAAGGCAACGCGGCAAGCAGATGGTTCTGACGCGGAACGTGTGCGGAAGGCACCCTACGCACCTGCAGAAACGGATCGCGCCAGGGCCGACGTCTCGATGCCGATTCCGCGGTAGCCTGTGAACCGGCAGGACTCGCTGAACATCGGCTCGCCGCTGACGCGAAAGGTCTGTTGGCCGCCATCGGCATTGACACGACTGAACGAGAAATCGAGAAACGGCTCGCGGGCGGCGATCTTGGCCTGCAAGGCCTTTCTCTCCGACTCGTTCCAGCCTGTCACTTGCTCGCCGCTGTTGTCGCCGAGAAATGCGGACATGCCGATCCCGATCATCTCGAACACCGGGCCTGAAACCTGAGTGAAGTTTCCGGTTTCGTTTTGCTCCCAGTACCAGTCCGAAGCGAGTTCCGTCAGGCGGCGAAAACGAAGCTCGCTCTCTCGCAACTCCGCAGTTCGTTCCCGGACTGTCTGCTCCAGCACCTCGTTGTAGCTTTCGAGCCGCTTGTACAGAAGGCGTACCTCGAGCATGTTCTGAATGCGCGTCTTGACTTCGATCAGATCGAACGGCTTGCTGATGAAATCGCGCGCCCCCGCCTGCAGGGCGCGAAGCTTGTGCGCCGGCTGCGCCGTGAGAACGATCACCGGCAGGTAGCTTCCGACGGCGTCTTCGTTGAGGCGCTGCATGACCTCGAATCCATCCATCTCCGGCATGAGCAGAGCGAGAAGGATGAGGTCGTACGGCCGCGCGCGGTGCGAGGCCGCCACCTCCGTGGGATTCATGGTCGAAGAGACGTTCGTGTAGCCGGCCTCGCCCAACAGGCGTTCGAGCAGCTTCACATTGGCTTCCTGATCGTCGACGATGAGAATGCTCGCGTCGAGACTGCCGGCAAGAGGAGCTGTCATCGTTCGGGCTCCGGATCGACGTGGTTCGAGAGCGCGCTCGAGAACGTCAGCGCGCCGTCGAGACTCTCCATGAATTCATTCACCTTGATCGGTTTCGTGAGGTAGTGGAAGAACCCAGCTTCCATGCCCCTGGAGATGTCGTGCGGCATCGCGTTCGCGCTCAACGCGATGACGGGAATGGACGCCGTCGACGGCATCGTCGCGAGAATCTTCATCGCCTGTATGCCATTGATCCCTGGCAGGTTGATATCCATCAGGATGAGAGACGGAGTTTCGGCGCGTGCGATTTCGATGCCGCGGGTGCCGTCGCGCGCGGTCAGCAGTCGAATATCGGGGCGTCGTGCCACCAGCTTCTGGATCAACATCAGGTTGGCCTGGTTGTCCTCGACGCAGAGCACGGTGTAACGATGACTATCGGCATGAATTCGTGGCGGAGTCAGCGTCGGCGCATCAGGCGCTTCGAACATCTCCACGGCGGGGGTGGAGTCGAGCTCGATCCAGAACACGCTGCCGACCCCGACCGTGCTCGTGGCCCCGATTTCTCCCCCCATCAGTTCGACCAGGCGCTTGCTGACGACGAGACCGATGCCTGTCCCCTCCTCCGCACCGGTTTCCCGACCGAGACGATTGAAAGGCTGGAACAGCTGCGCGACCTTGTCTTCGGACAGGCCGGCGCCTGTATCCCTGAAGCTGATGCGGGTCCGCGTCGGCGAGGTCGTTTCGCAGCTGACCTCGACTTCGCCGCCCGGCCGGTTGTACTTGATGGCGTTGGAAAGCAGATTGACGCAAATCTGTTTGACGCGCGTCCGGTCAGCCTTGACGAAGTGCGGGCCATCGAAGACGGGAAACCGCATCCGGATGCCCGTCTTCTTTGCCTGCGGCTCGATCATGGCCCGGTAGTCGCTCAGGACTTCGGCCATGGACATGGACTCGAGCGACAACGACACCTTGCCGGACTCGATCAACGACAGATCGAGAATTTCGTTGATCAGCTCGAGCAAGTACCAGCCTGCCTGCAAGATCTGCTCGATGCTCTCGGTCTGACCCGCGGTCGGCGGCGGCGTCCCTGACTCCATCAGCTGCGCGAAACCAAGGATCGCGTTGAGGGGCGAGCGCAGTTCGTGGCTCATGCTGGAGAGGAAGTCCGACTTCGCCAGGTTCGCCTTCTCCGCCACCAGCTTCGCCCGCCCGAGCTCCGCGTTCATCTCCGTACGCGCTTCTTCGGCCTGCTTGCGCTCGGTGTTGTCGGTGCCGATCAGGAGGTAGCCGATGATTGCGTCCCGCCCGTCGCGCAGCGCGGTGACGGAGACCACCGCCGGGAAGCGGCTGCCGTCCTTGCGGACGTAAGTCAGTTCGTAGATGTCCTCGATGCCGCGTGAGGCCTTGAACACGAGGGCTTCGAAGCCCGGCGTGATCGGCGTCCCGAGCTCGGCACTCAGCGCCCTGGCGCGCGCGATCAATTCCTCCGAATCCGAAATGTCGGCCGGCGTGATCTTGTTCATCACGTCGGCGGCGACGTAGCCGAGCATGCGTTCGGCGCCGACGTTGAAGATCTGGATGACGCCATTCGCGTCGGTGGCGATGCTCGAGAAGTTGGCGCTGTTGAAGATCGCACTTTGCAAGGCACCTGCCTTGAGCAATGCTTCTTCGGCCAGCTTGCGAGCGGTGACATCGGTGCGGATCGAGATGTATTTCTTTGTGTGCCCGCCCTCGTCGATGAAGGGCGCGATGATGCTGTCGACCCAATACAGCGCGCCGTCCTTCGTGCGGTTGCATATTTCGCCGCGCCATGGCCGACCGGCGGATACGCTCTGCCACATCTCGGTCCAGAACGCGGCGTCCTGAACGCCCGAGTTGACGATGCGATGGGTCTGGCCGAGCAACTCGTCGCGGCTGTAGCCGGAGATCTTGCAGAAGCCGTCGTTGACCTCCACGATGCACCCCGCATGGTCGGTGACCGACACGATCGAGTGCAAGTGGATCGAGTGCAGCAGCGCATCGTGCTCGCGCAGAGCTTCCTCGGCCTCCCTGCGGGCGGTGTTGTCGGTGCCGATCAGCAGGTAGCCGATGATCCCTTGGTGGGAATCGCGCAGCGCCGTGACCGACACGACTGCCGGAAAGCGGCTGCCATCCTTGCGGATGTACGTGAGCTCGTAGATGTCTTCGATGCCCCGCGAGGCCTTGAACACCAACGCCTCGAAGCCGGGCGCGATGCGTGTCGAGAGCTCAATGCTGAGCGCCTCGGCACGGGCCACGACTTCCAGTGGATCCGAGATGTCGGCCGGGGGGATTCTGTTCACGACCTCCGCTGCGGCGTATCCCAGCATGCGTTCCGCGCCGACATTGAAGATCTGGATGACGCCGTCCGCGTCGGTGGCGATGCTGGAAAAGTTGGCGCTGTTGAAGATTGCACTTTGCAGCGCCAGCGTCTTCAGCAGCGCCTCGTGGCTGGCGTCGTCGCCCGCGCCTTCGAGAGGACCTTGGCGTACGTCGAATTCGGAATCGACCGCGGCGATGGACATGAAAGTCTCCGTGGTACGAACAGCGATCGAAGGAGCTCGATCTTGGTAGCCGTGAACCGGCGTACCCATGCCACGCCAGTTGCGCCCGTCGTTCGAAACGGAGCGAAGTTCATTGTGTGCCAGATTCGTGTCTGCACGTTCCCGAACACAAGCGTTGCTGATCGACGAGAAGTACCTCGAGCCGGTGATCGACTTCATGGGCGAAGTCATGCGGGCTTGTCGAGTGTGACGGCGCCCACCGTTTGCGACAGCAGCAGCTGGTGGTCTGCTCCGAGCCCCATCGCCTGCGCCAACGCATCGCGATCGAACCAGGCGCGCAGGACCGTGGCCAGACCGGCCGATGCGCAGTACAGGTAGACGTTCTGGGCGATCGCTCCGGCGGTGACGAAGGCATAGGGCTGGCGCTGCGCCGCAGGGACGAGCTTCATGCGCGCGTGGTCGGCGACGTAGATCAGGTCGAGCGGTGCGCTGTCGACGAAGTCCTGGTTGCCAGTCACGCGGCGCACGTCCTTCGCGGTGATCAGTCGCAGCTCGTGCCTGGCCGGTTCGTAGAGGAACAGGCCCTGCGCCATGGCCGCATAGATCAGGACCTCTTGTGCGTTCATCGCGCTGGGCGCCGTGCGACCACCGTGCTCGCTCCGGTTGATGCCGCCGGCTGCCCAGAGCAGGTTCGACAGGGTCTGCGCCAGCAACGGCTCCGGAGCGAACTCGCGAAGCGACTGTCGGCTGGCCAGCGCTTCCATCAGCGGTTTGCCGCCACTGCGAACGGGCGCAGGCAGCACGATCGTCTGATCGGCGTCGCCGACAGGCGGTCGCGGCTTGAGCTCGCCCATGAGGCCGAGTGCGAGTTTCGTCAGGGTGTTCATGGTCGAGGGGTCATCCTGTCACTTTCGTCGCCGCGGCCTTCGTGCTGGCAGCCTTCGACGCGATCGCCTGACGAACCCGATCGGGCAGCAGGGGCAGCCTGAACACGCGCGCGCCGATGGCATCGAACACGGCATTGGCAATCACGGCGCCGGTGGTCGTGATGGCAGGCTCGCCGCCGCCCTGCGGTGCAAGCCCGTCGTTCTTGATCAAGACAGCCTCGACGCGGGGGACCCAGCCGAAGCGCGGGATCTCGTACGAATCGAAGTTGCGGTCGAGAATCTCGCCACCATGAAAGCGGAGCTCTTCGGTCAGGGCATAGCCGAGGCCCATCGTCAGCCCACCCTCGATCTGCATCCTTGCGCCCTCGGGGTTGACGACGAGGCCCATGTCCTGGGCGCAGACGATCCTCAGCACCGTGATCTTGCCGCTGGCGGAATCGACCCTGACCTCGGCCATCGTCGCCACATGGGTTCCCGCGTCGATCACGCAGGCGATGCCGACGCCGCGACCGCTCGGTGCAGCGGCCGGCTGCCAGCCGAAAGCGCTGGCGGCGCCCATCAGCACCCGGCGCATCCTGTCGTCCGTGAGGTTTTGCAGACGGAACTGCAGCGGGTCCACGCCTGCCGCGGCGGCCATGAGATCGATCTGCGATTCGGTCGCGAACACATTCATGTTGGCGCCCGGCCCACGCCAGGAACCGACCGCGAAAGGATGGACGCTGGCGCCGGCCACCGCTTCACCGTAGCCGGTGCGTCCCGCCGAGCGCACCCGGGCGTTCGGGACCGCATAGAACACGCTGGCGGCGCGCTCTCCGGCGGCGAAGACCGAGTAGTCCCACAGCGAGATCTTCCCGTTTCGATCGAGCGCCGAAGCGATCTTCACCACCGAGGCCGGATCGAAGGTGTCGTTGAAGAACTCTTCCTCGCGCGTCCATGCGACCTGAACGGGTTTGCCCGTGATCTGAGCGAGGCGCGCCGCTTCGACCGCCTGACCGTCGGCGCTCTTGCCGCCGAAGCCGCCGCCCAGAAGCGGCGTGATCACGCGGACCTTCGCGCCTTCCAGACCCAGCGCCTCGGCGACCCGATCGCGCGTCGGGAACGGCGTCTGGGTCGAAGCCCAGACGGTCATGCGACCGCCCTTGAATTCGGCGATCGCCGCGTGAGTCTCGAGTGCGGCATGGGCGACGTAGCCCTTCTGGTACGTGGCCTCGATCACGCGCGTCGCACCTGCGCGCGCGGCGACCGGATCGCCCCGGTTCACGACCTCTTTCGGGGCCGCCGAAGCGACGACGACGTGCTCGAAGATGTTGTCCGGATCCAGCGTTGCCACCGGCAGGCGCCAGTTCGCTCCGAGCCGACCGAGCGCGGCAGCAGCGG
>DAIMIM010000186.1:0-6592 GCA_036722755.1 Caldimonas sp.
GCGGTGCCGCCGATGTAGGCCGGCGGCTCGACGCCGTTGACGCTGCCGCTGCGCAGCGCGCCGAGCGCTGACTCGGCGTCGCGCACGAAGGCGTCGGCGTCGACCTTGCCAGCGACGCCGACGACGATGTTGGCGCCGCTGTACTGGCTGCGGACGTAGTCGACCAGGTCGTCGCGGCCGAAGCGCGCGATGTTGCCGCGCAAGCCCATCACCGGCTGCGCCATCGGGTGGCTGCCGTAGCAGAGCTTGTCGAAGAGCTTGAACGCCGTCGAGATCGGCTCTTCGTCGTCTTCGATGTACTCCTGCAGCAGCACCTGGCGCTCGCGCTCCAGCTCGCTCTCGGGAAACGAGCTGTTCTGGACGATGTCGCCGAGCATTTCCACGAAGCGGCCGGCGTCCTTCGCCAGGCCGCGCATGTGGTACGCGGTGTGGTCCTTGTCGGTGTGCGCGTTGACGTCGGCGCCCAGCCGTTCGGCGTCGAGATTGATCTGCTGGCAGCTGCGCTCGTGCGTGCCCTTGAAGGCCATGTGCTCGACGAAGTGGCTGATGCCGCTCTGGCGCCGGCTCTCGTGGGCGCTGCCGGTGCGAACGAACACGCTCACGCTCGCCGTCTCGAGCTGCGGCATGGGCAAGGCGACGACGCGCACCCCGTTGCCGAGCGTGGCGACGAGCGTGTCGGCGTTGGCAGGTTCGGATTTCATCGCTGCCATTGTCGCGGTCGCGCGGCCACGGCGCTTTCGAGCGGACGCGCGGCCGCCGAAGCACCGATACTCGGGTTTTGCGGCGCCCATGGGGCTGCGCCACGGGAGAGCGAATGCAGATCCGGGTCGGTTTCGAGATGACGTACTGGTGCCCGCAGCCGACGCCGATGCTGCTGGTGCTGAACATCCACCACTCGCGCACGTCCGACCTGGTGCGGCCGGACCTCGTTCTCACGACGCCGGCGGTGCCGCTCACGGCGTACCGCGACCTGTTCGGCAACTGGTGCAGCCGCATCGTCGCGCCGCGCGGCCGGATCACCATCGGCACCGACGCCATCGTCAACGACACCGGTCTCGCCGACGCCGTCGTGCCGAGCGCGATGCAGACGCCGGTCGAGCAACTGCCCGAAGAAGCGATCGTCTATCTGCTCGGCAGCCGCTACTGCGAGACCGATCAGCTCTCGGACATCGCCTGGCAGCGCTTCGGATCGGGTCCGACCGGCTGGGCCCGCGTCCAGGCGATCTGCGATTTCGTGCACAACCACATCGACTTCGGCTACCACCACGCGCGGCGCACGCGCACCGCCTGGGAGGCCTACAACGAAGGCATCGGCGTCTGCCGCGACTACGCACACCTGGCGATCGCCTTCTGCCGCTGCATGAACATCCCGGCCCGCTATTGCACCGGCTATCTGGGCGACATCGGCATGCCGCCGCCCTACGGGACGATGGATTTCGCGGGCTGGTTCGAGGCCTGGCTCGGCGACCGCTGGTACACCTTCGATGCGCGCAACAACATCCCGCGCATCGGCCGCGTGCTGATGGCGCGCGGCCGCGACGCTTGCGACGTCGCCCTGTCGACGGCCTTCGGCCCGAACACGCTCGAAGGCTTCAGAGTCTGGACCGATGAGGTCGTCACGGCCTGAAGCAATGCAGATCCTTCTCATCAACGGCCCCAACCTCGACCTGCTCGGCAGCCGCGAGCCCGCCTTCTACGGCAAGGAGACGCTGGCCGACGTCGAAGCGCTCTGCACAAAAGAGGCGTTGGCGCTCGGCTTCACGCTGTCGGCGTTCCAGAGCAACCACGAGGGCGAGCTGATCGAGCGCGTGCACGCTGCACGCGGCGAAGGGGTCGACTTCATCGTCATCAATGCTGGCGGCCTGACGCACACCAGCGTCGCGCTGCGCGATGCGCTGGCCGGCGTGGCGGTGCCCTTCATCGAAGTGCATATCAGCAACGTGTACCGCCGCGAGCCGTTCCGCCATCACTCGTATCTGAGCGACATCGCCGAGGCCGTGATCGCCGGTCTCGGCACGCGCGGCTATCTCGTGGCGCTCCAGGGTGCATCGGACTGGCTCGGCAAGCATCCCAAGACCTGAAAGCGTTGACGCCGCGCGCCGGTCACTTCGCTCCCGGCGGCGCCACTACCTCGGGCCCGTAGACCCAACGCAGGCCGCCGTCGTCGCCCAGGCCGTGGTAGAGCGGCAGTCCGGTCGCGCGGCTGATCCACATGTGGATCGCGGTCGGGTCCGGCGCGTCTCCCTTGGCGTTGTTGCGGATCCGGTAGCCGACCGCAGCGTCGCGGCCGACGTTGCGTTCGCCGAGCGGCTCGCAACGCGCCGTGCCTTTCTGCTCGCAGGATTTCAGCGCCGCGCCCTCCGAGCCGGCGTCGCCACTGGCGCCTTTCTGCCATCGGTCGCCGAAGTTGGTGTAGCTCGCACCGCCGACCTCGACATGGAAAGGTGCGCTCTTCGGTGCCGCCTGAAGCGACGCGACGTCGTACATGGCGAAGCGCCCGGTCGCCTGCGCCTTGGCGTAGGCGTCGATGACCGGAGCGCAATCGGCATGCGCGCAGCCGTAAAGTGCGGCGAGGCCCAGGGCGACGAGAGCGGTTCGATGCGTCATCTCAACGCCCCAACGACCTGCCGCTGACGATGATGATGCCGCGTTGCTGCGTGGAGCTCGTCGCCGTTGCCGTTGCCGAGGGCGAGGCCGTGAGCTTCGGCGGCAGCGGCTGCGGATTGAGCCTCGGCGGCAGCGGCTGCGGGTTGAGCGCGACGCGCGACATCGACGACGGCTTGGCGACGCGCGATTGCGCAAGCGCCGGCGTGCACAGCACGGCGGCGCCGACGCAGGCGACGATCAACGCGGCTCGGGACGTCGCGTACGCGGGAATTCGGATCGACTTCATCGTGGACTCCTCATGGGCGAGCGGTTGCAGGCGCGCCGATTTCTGCAAGGCATCTCGCCTACGGAGTTGCCTCACTGTCCATGACGAGATCGGCGCTCGAAAGCTGCCAAGCCCCGGCCAACGCCCGCGACGCGCCTCCAGCGGCGCACGGCCGCCGCCTCAGAACATGCTGGCGCCGATGTTGATCAGCAATGCGAGCACGGTCGTGTTGAAGAGATACGACAGGATGCAGTGCAGCGAGCCGATGCGGCGCAGCGGCTTCGAGATGAACGACACGTCGGCCGTCTGGCCGGAGGTGCCGATCACGGCAGCGAAGTAGAAGAAGTCGCCGTAGTCGGGCTCGCCGTCGTCGGGAAACTGCAGGCCCGGCGGCTTGCCGTGGCAGGCGGCGGCGTAGTAGTCGTGCGCGTAATGCAACGTGAACATCACCTGGATGAAGGCCCACGAAGTGACCACGGTCATGCCGGCGAGCGCGATGTGCTCGGCCTTCGGCAGGCCGTGCATTTCCTTGACGACCGTGAGCTCGCCACCGATTGCCGCCAGGCTGGCGATGGTCGCGACGACGACGAGCGCGAGGATGACGATGGCGCCGTCGTCCTGGAGCTGGGCGCGGTGGCGCATGCGGTGGCTCGACGAACGGCTCATCATGACGGCGGCGAGCAGCACGTAGAGGCCGGCGCCGGCGTTCCACGCGACCAGCCAGCGCGTCACCGGCTCGCGGGCGAGCGAGAGCGGAAGAAAGATGCCGACCAGGATCGCCACCAGCACGGCGATGAAGAGGCGGGGCCGCGCCCGCACGTGTCGGAACAGCCGGTTGCGGCGCCAGTGCGCGGCGTGCGTGCCGGCCACGGTGCTCACTCGACCAGCAGCTCTTCGACGGGCAGGGGCGGTGCCGGAGGCTGGCCGGGTGGCAGCCGCGAAGCGCGGTAGCGCGCCCGCCCGTAGCTATAGAGCTGGGCCAGGATCAGGATGCTGCAGGCACCGATGATCCAGGCGGCGATCGGGCGCGTCAGGTAGACGCTCAGGCTGCCGCGCGAAAGCAGCATCGCCCGCCGGAAGTTCTCTTCGAGCAGCGGCCCGAGCACGTAGCCGAGCACGACCGGCGCCATCGGAAAGTCGAGCGCGAGAAAGATGGCTCCGACGACGCCGAAGGCCGCCACGGTGATGACGTCGAACAGGCTGTTGTGGGTGCTGTACACGCCGATGCAGATGAAGAAGAGCGCCGACGGGTAGAGCAGCTTGTAGGGCACCTGCAGCAGCCTCACCCAGACGCCGATCATCGGCACGTTGAGGATGATGAGCAGCACGTTGCCGATCCAGAAGCTGGCGATCAGGCCCCAGAAGATGTCCGGGTGCTCGCTGATCATCTGCGGGCCCGGCTGGATGCCCTTGATGATGAGGGCGCCGAGCAGGAGGGCCATGACCGCGTCGCCCGGAATGCCGAGCGACATGGTCGGGATGAAGTCGACCTGCGTCTTCGAGTGCGCCGCCGCCTCGGGCGCCGCGACGCCTTCGATCGCGCCCCTGCCGAAGCGTGACGGGTCCTTGGCGATCTTCCTCTCGAGCGCGTAGGCGATGAAGGTCGTGATCGTCGGGCCGGTGCCGGGCATCGCCCCGAACAGGCAGCCCACCGCCGTGCCGCGCAGCATTGGCAGGAACGATTGCTTCAGCTCGGCCTTGGTCGGCCGCATGTCGCGCATGCGCATCTTGGTGTTCATCGACTTGATCACCTTGCGGTTGATGGTGACCAGGAAGTCGGCGACGCCGAACAGGCCCAGGCTCAGCGCCGCCAGGTCGACGCCGTCGCTCAGCTCGTTGATGCCGAAGGTGTAGCGCTGCGTGCCGCTGATGACGTCGGTGCCGATGGTGCCGACGAAGAGGCCGAACACCGTCATCGCCACGCCCTTCAGCGGCGAGCCGCGCGACATGGTGGCGCCTGCCAGCAAGCCGAGCAGCATGATGGCGCTGATCTCGGTCGGCCCGAACTTGAAGGCGACGATCTCGAGCACCGGCGAGAGGAAGATCATGATCAGGATGCCCACCGACGCCGCGAAGAACGACGACATCATGGTCACGCCGAGGGCCGCGCCGCCGCGGCCCTGCAGCGTCATCGGATAGCCATCGATGCAGGTCACCGCGTGCGGTGGATGGCTCGGCAGGTTGAGCAGGATCGCGCCGATCGCGCCGCCGTACATCGAGCCGTAGAAGATGCCGGCGAGCATCAGGATCGCCGGCACCGGCGCGATCACGTAGGTGAGCGGCAATAGCATCGAGATCGCCGTCAGCGCGCCCATGCCGGGCAGCACGCCGATCAGGTTGCCGAGAAGAACGCCGAACACCGACCACATGAGGTGGTTGGGCTGCAGCGCGACGCCGAAGCCGAACCAGAGGTCGGTCAGTGCATGTTGCATGTGCTCAGCCCCAGGTGAAGAGAGGAAAGGTCATGCCCAATCCGTAGTGGAAGATGATGATGCCGGCGATGGTGATGCCGGCCGAGAGCAGCACCGAGCCACGCATGGTGTTGGCACGGTCGCCCAGGGCAGCGATGAAGACCGAGAAAAAGGTCGCCGGCACCAGGCCGCCATACGTGCCGAGGACGACGAAGGCGAGCACGCCCGCGAGCACGCACAGCCAGCCGCGCCACTCCATCGGCATCGTCTTCTTGTCGCCGAAATCGCCCGGCTCGGCGGTGATGCCGATGGCCAGTCCGACCAGCCCGAGCAAGATGCCGAGCACGACCGGAATGTAGCCGGCGCCCATGCGGGTCAGCGCGCCCATGCGGTATTGAATGCCCTGGGCGACGATTCCGATGCCGAGCAGGATGAGCAGGACGGCGCTGACGCGGTCCCTGTTGAAGCGGCGAAAAGGTTTCATCTTGACTCGGAAATCGTGGCCAGATCGGGAACCGAAAGTCGGCATCGGATGCCTGGTCGCTCTACCAAAGTCGCGTCACCGAGCCAGCCCGCAAAAGCCGCGATTGGACGCGATTTCGCGCAGGCTTGCATCGGCACTTTCCCCCGAGCAGGGCTATCCGCCGGCTTGCATGCGCAAGAGGCGCGCCTTTTCCTCGGCGCGCGCGTCGTCGACCACGCGCAGCACGGCCGCCACGTCGACCGCTGCGAGCTCGGCGTCGAACCGTCCGGTGAGAGGCGTTCCCGGCTGCAGCGCACCGCGCGTGTAGAGCGCCCAGATCTCGGCGCCGTATTGCGTCGCCAGCAGTTCCGGTGCGAAGCGGCCGAAGAAGCCGCGCAGGTTGTCGACGTCGCGCAGCAGCATGCGTTGCGCGTGGTTGTTGCCCGCGGCGTCGACGGCCTGCGGCAGGTCGATGATCACCGGACCGTCGGCGGCGAGCAGGATGTTGAACTCCGACAGGTCGCCGTGAATCACGCCGGCGCACAGCATGCGCACGACCTCGCCGATCAGCGTCGCGTGATGCGCGCGCGCCTGGTCGGCCGTGAAGGCGACATCGTTGAGGCGCGGCGCCGCGTCGCCATCGGCGTCGGTCACGAGCTCCATCAGCAGCACGCCGTCGTGGAAGTTGAGCGGCCTGGGTACGCGCACGCCCGCCGCGGCCAGGCGATACAGCGCATCGACCTCGGCGCTCTGCCACGCCGCTTCCTGCGCCTCGCGACCGAAGCGGGTGCCCTTGGCCATGGCGCGCGCCTGGCGCGTGTTCTTGACCTTGCGGTTCTCGGTGTA
>DAIMIM010000187.1:0-6585 GCA_036722755.1 Caldimonas sp.
CCCTTCGAAGGCCTCGAGGAAGACCTCGAGCGCGTCGGGCGGGATGTAGAGATCGTTCGGCAGCGCGAACAGCGGCTCGCCGTACAGGCGGGCGACGGCGATGCCGTCCACTGCCTCGACGTTCGCGGCGCTCATGGGCGACGCCTCGGCCGGGACGGCCGCGCTCGGGTTCATCGGCTGCTCAGCGTTGCCGCGTCTGGTAGACGTAGGGCTGCTGCGGCACCCGCGATTCGTCGTGTTCTTCCTCGGCGACCGGATCGATGCGGCGGTCCCAGAGCCTGGCCCGGCCGCTGCGCTGCTCGTCTTCGAGCGACGGGCGCTTGGCCTTCAGCTCCTCGATGAACGAAGTGACGTCGGACGTGTAAGGTTTCCAGAACAAAGGCATGGCGAAGATGGAGCACGAAAACGGGAAGTCTAACGGGGCCCTCGACAGCGACCTGTCGCCATTGCGGCTCAGGCCTCGATCCGGCGCAGCCGCTCCCCGTCGCGCAGGAAGGCGCTCGGCTCGCCGACGATCCAGCGCGCCAGGTCGTCGAGCCGCGCTGAGCCGACCTCGAAAGCAGGGAACTCGATACTGACGGTCTCGAAGCCGTCGAGGTTGACCATCTGGAACTGGATCCAGCCGTTGTCGTGGTCGGGGATGAGGCGGACGGTGCCGTGGAAGTCGGCGGCGATCTCGAAGCGCTTCTCGACGAACTTGCCGGTGTCCGGATCGCGAACGATGTCGCTCTGGAATCTGGCGCCGCACTGGGTGAGCCTCGATTCGAGCTTTTCGATCGCCGGCGGGAAGTCCTTGGCCAGCGTGACGCTGGTGCCACTCTTCATGCGAAAGGCCAGGATGACGTGATCGAAGACGTCGCTGTCGCGGAGCTTTTTCTGGCGTGAGTCGGCCCGGAAATCGGTCAGCCGCAGGCCCTTGAAGACGGTGCTCGCGTCGAGGCGGTATTCGGCCTTCGAGGTCGGCTGCAGGACGTTGAGCTGCTGCACCAGCGTCGTGAAATAGCGAAATGTCGAGCGGCAGGCGGCGTCGGTGACCAGCGTGTTGCGCTCGAAGGCGCCCCCGTCCACCGTCACCCGTGCCTTGGCCGCGTCGGCCTGGCGCTTCAATTCGTCGAGATATCCCAACCGTGGCCCCGTTCGTCGTCGCCGAAAGGATATCGCAGCGGCCGCGGCAATCGGGCCGTCGATTCGTGGACTATTGCGGCCCCGCCGCCAGCGCGGCGAACGCCGAGTCGCGGTCGGAAAAGAGATTGCCGGTGCCGATCGACGCGTCCAGCCCGGCCTGGCGCAAGGCGGCCGGGGGCTGCTCGTTGAGCCCGACGACGATCAGCCGGATCTTCATGCACGCCAGCGCCCGGTGCACATTCTCGATCGCGGTCAGGCCCGACGCATCGATCGAGACCAGTTGATGCGCGTCGAGCACCAGCGACGACGGGCCGGCCGGGACGTCGTCGGGCAACGCCTCGAGAGCAGGGCCCGGCCGGCCCTTTGCTCTTCCTCGAGCGTCGGGCGGTTCGCCTTCATCTCCTCGGCCGGCCGCGGCGCACGGCTGTCAGGATGCCACGCATGATCTCGAGCGGCGGCGGCGGGCAGCCGGGCACGACCACGTCGACCGGTATGACGTTGGCGACACGTCCGCAACTCGCATAGCTTTCGCCGAAGATGCCGCCGCAGCCGCCGCAGTCGCCGATCGCGACGACCAGTTTCGGGTCGGGCATCGCCGCCAGCGTGCGCTTGAGTGCGACTTCCATGTTGCGCGACACCGGGCCGGTGACCAGCAACATGTCGGCATGGCGCGGGCTCGCGACGAACCGGATGCCCAGGCCGTCGAGGTTGTAGTAGGGGTTGGCGAGCGCATGGATCTCCAACTCGCAGCCGTTGCACGAGCCGGCATCGACATGGCGGATCGCCAGCGCCTGGCCCAGCGTGTCGAGGAGCTCGCGCCCGATGTGCTCGGCCGCGACCCGCAGCTGATCGTCGGTGTCGGGCGGCGCTTCGGTGGCGATACCGGCGTGAATGATTTGTCGGGCGATCTTCCACATCAGCCGTCGTGTCCTGAGTAACTGAGGTTGAACGATTTGTTGATCAGCGGGAAATCCGGAACGATGTTGTCGATCGCGGCATGTTCGATCACCGGCCAGTTGTGCCACGACGGATCGTGGCAATGGCAGCGGCGGATCGCACCGTCGGCGCCGAGTTCGAGCGCGACGAAGACCTCACCGCGCCAGCCCTCGACCCAGCCGGCGCCGATCACGGCGTGGCCAGGCAGCGCGACATCGACCCGGACCGGACCCGCAGGCTGCTCTGCGCAGAGCACGCGTATCAGGCGCAGTGCTTCGAAGGTCTCGTCGAAGCGAACCGCGACCCGCGCGGCCACATCGCCGTTGCGACGGCTGGCCTTGCGAACCTGGAGCCGGTCGTAGGGCGGCCACCGCTGGTCGCAGCGCAGGTCAGCCGCTTGCCCGCTGGCGCGGCCCGCCAAGCCGGTCAAGCCCAGCTGCGCGGCCAGTTCGGGGCTGACACGACCGGTCGTGACGAAGCGGTCCTGCAGGCCGGCATGCTCGTCGTAGATGGCGTGCAACGCGCGTACTTCGGCCTCGATCGCATTGCATTGGCGGTAGAAGCGTTCGGGCATGTCGGCGTCCAGTTCGCGCGCGGCGCCGCCGGGCACCACGCCGTCCATCATCAGCCGGTGGCCGAAGGCCTGCATCGTCAGGCGCAGCCAGTCTTCGCGCAGTCGCGAGAATTGCGCGAGACCGAAGGCGAAGGCAGCGTCGTTGCCGAGCGCGCCGAGGTCGCCGAGGTGGTTGGCTACGCGCTCGCGCTCGAGCATCAGCGCACGCAGCCAGAGCGCGCGCTCGCCAAGCACGCAGCCGGCGGCCGACTCGAGCGCCATGCAATAGGCCCAGGCATAGGCCACCGTCGAATCGCCCGAAACACGGCCGGCGAGCCGGTGCGCGTCGAGCGCGGGCAGCTGCGTGAAGCGCCGCGCGATGCCCTTGTGGGCGTAGCCGAGACGCTCTTCCAGCCGCAACACCTTTTCGCCGACGACCGAAATGCGGAAGTGGCCGGGTTCGATGGTGCCCGCGTGCACCGGCCCGACCGCGATTTCATGTACGCCATCGCCTTCGACCCGCACGAACGGATAGGCCTGCGATGCCGCGGCCGTGTCGTTCGGTGTTGCGTCGCATCGCAGTGGATGGCGCTCGGTCCACGCGCCGTGGTCGAGCCAGCGGCGTGCGTCGTCGCTGCCGGTCGGGTGGATGCCGAGCAGGTCGGACGTCGCGCGCTGCATGCGTGCGGCGCTCGGGAACAGGTTCGCCAAGTCAGGGTAGCGTGATGCTTCTTCGGGCAGCGCCAGATCGAGCCAGACGAGGCCCTCGGGCCACGCGTAGGCCGCGGAGACCCCGAGGCTGCCACCGGCAGCGTCGCGCCGGTCGGTGCCCCAGAGCGACACCAACCGCGCACCGCTTTCGCGCGCCGCTCGTGCAGCGGCCAGCCAGGGCTCGGCGCCGACCTCGGCATGCCACACGGGCAGCGCAGCGGGCAGTCGCCGCAGGTCGGCATCGAGACCAGCAATGCGGGGCGCAGTCATGTTCAGCCGCCGATCATTTGCGCCGCCTGCCGGTACCAGGCGTCGAGATAGGGCGGGATGTAGAGGCCCAGCATCAGCCCGAGCCCGAGGTGGACGAAAACAGGTATCGAAGCCGGCGGGTGATCGAGCCGCTTCAGCGACGTGTCGCCGAACACCATCGGCTGCACCCGGCTGAAGATCGACGCGAAGGCCACGCCGAGGGCCAGCAGCAGGAGCGGCGTGGCCCAGGGTTGCTCGCGCATCGCGGTGGTGATGATCAGGAATTCGCTCGCGAAGACGCCGAACGGCGGCACGCCGAGGATCGCGAGCGACCCCAGCATCAGGCCCCAGCCGACCATCGGGCTGATGCGGATCAAGCCGCGGATCTCATCCATGATCTGCGTGCCGGCCTTTTGCGCCGCGTGGCCGACCGAGAAGAAGATGGCCGACTTGATCAGCGAGTGCACCGTCATGTGGAGCAGCCCGGCGTAGTTGGCGATCGGGCCGCCGAGGCCGAACGCAAAGGTCATCAGCCCCATGTGTTCGACCGACGAGTACGCGAACATGCGCTTCACGTCCTTCTGCCGCGTCAGCAGGAAGGCGGCGGCCACCACCGAGAGGAGGCCGAAGCCCATCATCAGCTTGCCGGCCAGGTGACTGTGTAGCGCGCCGTCGGTCAGCACCTTGCAGCGCAGGATCGCGTACAGCGCGACGTTGAGCAACAGGCCCGAGAGCACCGCCGAGACCGGCGTCGGACCCTCGGCGTGGGCGTCGGGGAGCCAGTTGTGCAACGGCACCAGACCGACCTTGGTGCCATAGCCGATGAAGAGAAACGCGAACGCCAGCGTGATGATCTTCGGGTCGAGTTGCGCCTTCACCGCGTCGAGGTTGGTCCACAGCAGCGCGCCGCCTTCGGCGCCGATCACTTTCTCGGCCGCCATGTAGAGCAGCACGGTGCCGAACAGCGCCTGCGCGATGCCGACGCCGCAGAGGATGAAGTACTTCCATGCCGCTTCGAGGCTGGCCGCAGTGCGGTAGACGCTGACCAGCAGCACCGTCGTCAAGGTCGCGGCTTCCATCGCCACCCACAGGAGCCCCATGTTGTTGGTCGTCAGCGCGAGCAGCATCGTGAAGCTGAACAGCTGGTACATGCTGTGATAGAGACGCAGCCGCGGTGGCGTCATCCTGCCGAGGTCGCGTTCGACCCGCATGTAGGGCCGCGAGAAGAGGGCGGTCGAGAGGCCGACGAACGCCGTCAGCGCGACCAGGAACACGTTCAGCGGGTCGATAAAGAACTCGCGGTTCCACGCGAACCGCGGGCCGTCGGCGACCACCTGCGCCGTCAACGCGCAGGCGGCGACGAACGTACCGAAGCTGAAGGCCGCGTTCAGTTCCATCGCGAAGTTGCGATGGCCGAACAGCGCCAGCACGAGACTGCCGGCCAGCGGGACCCCGAGCACGAGATAGAGGATTTCCAACTCACTCATCCCTGAGCTTTTCCAGATGGCGAATGTCGAGGCTGTCGAACTGTTCGCGGATCTGGAACATGAACACGCCGAGGATCAGCACGCCGATCAGCACGTCGAGCGCGATGCCCAACTCGACCACCATCGGCATTCCGTAGGTGGCCGAGGTGGCCGCGAAGAACAAGCCGTTCTCCATCGACAGGAAGCCGATGACCTGCGGCACCGCCTTGGCCCGCGTGATCATCATCAGGAACGACAGCAGCACGCAGGCCAGCGCGATGCCGAGCGAGCCGCGCGTGATCGAGGAGGACAGTTGGGCGATCGGCAGCGCCAGGTTGAAGGCGAAGATCACCAGCAGGATGCCAACCAGCATCGTGGTCGGGATGTTGATCAGCGTCTCGGTGTCCCAGCGCACGTCGAGGCGGTCGATCATCCGGTGCAGCAGCAGCGGGATCAGCACCACCTTGAGCGCGAAGGTCAGCAGCGCGGACAGGTAGAGGTGCGGCTGCGAGGTCACGTGACCGACCACCGCGGTCGCGACCACCAGCGTGGCACCCTGCAGCGTGAACAGATGGATCAGCGACCGGATGCGCCGCTGCGAGATCATCGCGAAGGCGAGCAGCAACAGCACCGCGCCGAGCAGGTTGACGAACTGCGGAAGCAGGCCGCTCATCATGTGCCCAGCAGGATGTGGACCAGCAAGCCGATGACCGCGAACAGGAACGCGGTGGCCAGGAACTCGGGCACGCGGAAGATGCGCATCTTCGCGCTGACCGTTTCGAGCACCGCCAGCGCGACGCCGCCGACGGCCAGCTTGGCGACCAGCATCGGCAACGCCAGCAGCAGCAAGAGCGGCGCCTGTGCCTCGGCCAGGCCCCAGGGAAAGAACAGCGCCAGACCGATGCATGAGTAGGCGAACAGCTTCAGGCTGGCGGCCCATTCGAGCAGCGCGAGATGGCGGCCCGAATACTCGAGGATCATCGCTTCGTGGATCATCGTCAGCTCGAGGTGGGTGGCCGGGTTGTCGATCGGCACGCGGGCGTTCTCGGCGAGCGACACCATCGTGAAGGCGACGCCGGCGAACGCCAGCCCGGGGTAGATTGCGAGATCGCGGTGCGCCAAGGTTTCGACCATCGTCGTCAGCGAGGTCGACTTGGAGATCAGCGAGGCCGAGAACATCACCATCAAGAGGGCCGGCTCGGCCAGGAAGCCGATCAGCATCTCGCGCCGCGCGCCGAGCGAGCCGAACGCGGTGCCGATATCCATCGCGGCAAGCGAGATGAAGACGCGGGCCAGCGCGAAAAGGCCGACCAGCGCGATCACGTCGGCCGCCTGCGACAGCGGCAGATCGGTCGACAAGGTCGGGATGATCGAGCAGGCGAGCGCGACGCAGCCGAAGACGATGTAGGGTGTCGAGCGAAACAGGGCCGAGGCGTGCTCTGCCACGACCGAATCCTTGTTGAAGAGCTTGTGCAACACGCGGTAGGGCTGGAACAGGCTGGGCGCGCTCTTGTTCTGCAGCCAGGCGCGCCACTGGTTGACCCA
>DAIMIM010000188.1:0-6574 GCA_036722755.1 Caldimonas sp.
GCATCAGCGACATCATCCACATCCCGGGCCTCGTCAACGTCGACTTCGAGGACGTGAAGACGGTGATGAGCGAGCCCGGCAAGGCGATGATGGGCACGGCGATCGCGTCGGGTCCGGATCGCGCGGCGAAGGCGGCCGAAGCTGCGGTCGCTTGCCCCTTGCTCGAAGGCATCGATCTCTCCGGCGCACGCGGCGTGCTGGTTCTGATCGCGGCCAATCGCAACACCTTCAAGCTGAGCGAAAGCCGCAACGCGATGAACACGATCCGCCGCTACGCCGCGGAGGAAGCGCACGTCATCTACGGCACGGCCTACGACGAATCGCTCGGCGACCAGCTGCGCGTGACCGTCATCGCCACCGGCCTGAGCCCGTCCAAGCGCATCCAGCTGACGCCGATCTCGGTCGTGCACAGCCAGCCCGTGCAGCGCACCGGCACCGACAACCTGCCCGTGCTCAACCAGCAGGTGACCATGCCGCCGACGGCGCAGACGCACGACTACAGCGGCCTGACGACGCCGAGCGTCTGGCGCAACGGCCGCACCGCCGCGGCGAAGGTCGACGCGCTGGCCAGCAACGGCATGGACGAGATCGAGATCCCGGCGTTCCTGCGCAAGCAGGCGGACTGATGCGGCCCGAGGCTGCTGCGCCGGCCGATCTGCGTCCGGAGGTGCTCGCCGTACTGGAGTACGGCTGCGCTCCTGCGGACGCACCTCGGCCCGCTCGCGACGCCTCTGCCCGCATCAGTCCTCGCGGCCAATCGAGCGTCGCCCCCTAAAATCGAAACATGCTGGCGCAACGCACTCTCAAAGCCATGACGCGCGCCATCGGCATCGGCGTGCATGGCGGCCAGCGCGTCGAGATGACGCTGCGCCCGGCGCCGGTCGATACCGGCATCGTCTTTCGCCGTGTCGACCTGCCGCGCGCGGTCGATATCCGCGCCGACGTCTACTCGGTGTGCGACACGCGCATGGCGACGACGATCTCGGCCAACGGCGATCCCGACGGCCCCAAGGTGAAGACGATCGAGCACCTGCTGTCGGCATGCTCCGGCCTCGGCCTCGACAACCTGATCGTCGACATCACGGCCGAAGAGGTGCCGATCCTCGACGGCTCGGCGGCGTCGTTCGTCTACCTGCTGCAGAGCGCCGGCATCGTCATGCAGGACGCACCGAAGCGGTTCCTGCGCGTCAAGCGCAGGGTCGACGTGCGGGAAGGCGAGGGCGCCAACCTGAAGTGGGCGCGCCTCGAACCGTACGAGGGCTACAAGCTGGCGTTCGAGATCGAGTTCGACCACCCGGCGGTGAGCTCGACCGGCCAGCAGTTCGTGTTCGAGATGGACCCGGCGGGCTACAAGCGAGAGATCGCGCGGGCCCGCACCTTCGGCTTCACCAAGGAGCTCGACCACATGCGCTCGCACGGCCTGGGCCGGGGCGTCAACCTCGACAACGTCGTCGCCGTCGACGAATACAAGATCCTCAACGAAGGCGGGCTGCGCTACGACGACGAGTTCGTCAAGCACAAGATCCTCGATGCCATCGGCGACATGATGACTGCCGGCCACCCGCTGCTCGCCTCGTACGTCGCCTTCAAGTCCGGGCACGCGCTCAACAACAAGCTGGTGCGGGCGCTGCTCGCCGACAAGAGTGCCTACGAGGTCGTCACCTTCGACGATGAATCGACCGCGCCATCCGGCCTGGTCGAGCTGGCGCCCGCCTGGTGAGGCCGGAGCGCGCGGATGGGTGCTTTTCGGGCGTTGCTCCTGCTGATGCTGCTCGCCGGCGCGGGGTGCTTCGCAGCCTACGCGGCCACCGGCCAAGCACGCTTTCGCGGCTACGGCCTTCGCCTCGTCCAGTGGACGGTCGGAGCGGGCCTGGCATTCTTCGCCGTGCTGATCGTCCAGCGGCTGCTCGAGCGCTGAGCCGCGCATGATTGTCTTTCGCTGGATCGTCGGTGTTCTGGCCGTGCTTTTGGCGGTCGCGGCGGTGTTCGGCTTTTCGCTCTCGATCGCCTTCGGCGCCGATCTCTGGCTGCGCCGCGCACGCAAATTCCGTCACTGGCTGTGGCTGCTGGCCCTGCTCTGGTTCAACGTCGAGGTCTGGGGCCGGGTCATCTACACGCTGTTCCACTGGCACAGCGGCTGAACCTTCCGGGAGCGGCGTCTCAGAGGCCGAGAAACTCCACGACGGCCGGCCAGTGCGTATCGAAATCGGACAGCGCGTGGTCGCTTCCCTCGATGAGGCACGTTCGGCAACCTGCGTATCGCTCGCTCATCTCTCGCCACGACAGGACCTCGTCACCCTTGGCGATGACCGCGAAGTAGCGCCCGAGCCGCGTCAACGGCACAGGCGGCGCCATGTCGCGCAGCGCATCGATGTACTCGGCGCGAAAGTCGAAGCGGTCCTCACCGTGCCAGGCTTTCAGCTCGCCGATGGACTTGACGAGATCGCGCGCCGGATCGATCGCCGGATTGAGAACGACGGCGCGGCAGCCGATGCGCTCTGCCATCACCGTCGCGTAGTAGCCGCCGAGCGAGCTGCCGATGACAGCCATCTCCTGTGTCGGCCACGCCGCGACGCTGTCCATCAGGCGCTCGACGGCCTCGCCTGGCGAGGGCGGTAGCTGCGGACACGACCAGACGAGCTCCGGTGCGTGTTCGGCGATCCAGGCGGCGACGAAGCGCGCCTTGGTGGATTGCGGCGACGAGCGAAAGCCATGCAGATAGAGAAGATGCGTGACCGGCGCGCTCACGCAGCGGCGCGTGACGGCGTCGCCGGGCTCGACGCCGCCAGCGCCGCCAGCAGCTTGAGATGCACGCCGCCGAAGCCACCATTGCTCATGCACAGCACGTGGTCGCCGGGCCGCGCCGCGGCGACCACCTGTGCGACCAGCTCGTCGACGGTCCTGGCGACGAAGGCGCGCGCACCGAGCGGCTTGAGCGCCGCAGCGGCGTCCCAGCCGAGGCCGCCGCTGTGGCAGAAGGCAAGGTCGGCCTCCTCGAGCGCCCACGGCAATCGCGCCTTCATGGCGCCGAGCTTCATGGTGTTCGAGCGCGGCTCGAAGGCGACGAGGATGCGCGCCGGGCCGACCTTGCGGCGCAAGCCGTCGAGCGTCGTCCGCATCGCGGTCGGGTGGTGCGCGAAGTCGTCGTAGACCGCCACGCCGGCCGCTTCGCCGCGCAGCTCGAGCCGGCGGCGCACGTTGCGAAACGACGCCAGCGCCTTGGCGGACACATCGGGGGCGATGCCGACGTGCTCGGCCGCGCCGATCGCAGCGAGCGCATTGAGCTGGTTGTGCTCGCCGAGCAGCTGCCAGTCGACGCGCGCGACCTTGAGGCCGCCGCGCAGCACGTCGAAGGCGTGCGGCTCGCCGCGCGCGCGCAGCATGCCGGGCTCTTCCTTCTTGCCGCCGAAGCGCTGCACCTCGCTCCAGCAGCCGAGCTGCAGGACGCGCTGCAGCGCCTCGTCGCGCGCGTTGACGACGAGACGGCCGGTGCCCGGCACGGTGCGCACGAGATGGTGGAACTGCCGTTCGATGGCCGCCAGGTCGTCGAAGATATCGGCGTGGTCGAACTCGAGGTTGTTGAGGATCGCGGTGCGCGGCCGGTAGTGGATGAACTTGCTGCGCTTGTCGAAGAAGGCGGTGTCGTACTCGTCGGCTTCGATCACGAACGGCGCGCCGGGGTTGCCGAGTCGCGCCGAGACCGCGAAATTCAACGGCACGCCGCCGACCAGAAAGCCCGGCATGCGGCCGGCGGACTCGAGGATCCAGGCGAGCATCGAGGTCGTGCCAGTCTTGCCGTGCGTGCCGGCGACGGCGAGCACATGGCGGCCCGCCAGCACGTGCTCGGCCAGCCACTGCGGACCGCTCGTGTAGGGCTCGCCGGCATCGAGAATCGCTTCCACCAGCGGGTTGCCGCGCGCGATGGCATTGCCGACCACGAACAAGTCTGGCGCGAGCGCGAGCTGGTCGGCGCCGTAGCCCTCGATCAGCTCGATGCCGAGCACCGCGAGCTGGTCGCTCATCGGCGGGTAGACATTGGCGTCGCAGCCCGTGACGCGGTGGCCGGCCTCGCGCGCGAGCGCCGCCAGGCCGCCCATGAAGGTGCCGCAGATGCCGAGGACGTGCACGTGCATCGGCCTTCTACCCGGCGAGGCTGGCCGCTGCGGCCTCGAGCGTCGCGGCGATGTCGCCGCTGCTGTGCGCGGCGCTGACGAAGCCTGCTTCATAGAGGGCGGGGGCGAGGTAGACGCCGCGATCGAGCATGGCGTGGAAGAAGCGATTGAACCGCGCCGCGTCGGTGGCGATCACCTCGCCGTAGTTCTGCGGCAGCTGGGTGGCGAAGAAGAAGCCGAACATGCCGCCTTCGCAGTCGCCCACCATCGACACGCCGGCAGACTCGGCAGCATCGATCAGGCCGGCAAGCAGGGTTCGCGTGCGCGCGGCCAGGGCGTCGTAGAAGCCGGGCTTGGCGACTTCGTGCAAGGTCGCGAGGCCGCACGCGGTGGCGACGGGGTTGCCCGACAAGGTGCCGGCCTGGTAGACCGGCCCGAGCGGCGCGAGTTGCTCCATCACCGCGCGCTTGCCGCCGAACGCGGCCAGCGGCATGCCGCCGCCGATGACCTTGCCGAAGACGCTGAGGTCGGGCGCGAAGCCCGGCAGCGATCGTGCATAGAGGGCCTGCGCGCCGCCGAGGCCGACGCGAAACCCGGTCATCACCTCGTCGAACACCAGCAGGGCGCCGTGCTCGCTGCAGAGCTCGCGCAAGCGCTTCATGAATGGCACGCTCGCGCGCACGAAATTCATGTTGCCGGCGATCGGCTCGATCATCACGCAGGCGACGTGCGGCCCGTGCAAGGCGAACGCTTCGTCGAGCTGGGCGAGGTTGTTGTATTCGAGGACCAGGGTGTGCTGGACCACCGCCTCTGGCACGCCGGCGCTGGTCGGATGGCCGAAGGTGGCGAGGCCGGAGCCGGCCTTGACGAGCAAGGCATCGGCATGGCCGTGGTAGCAGCCCTCGAACTTGACGATCAGGTTGCGCCCGGTCGCGCCGCGCGCGAGGCGCAATGCGCTCATCGCCGCTTCGGTGCCCGAGCTCACCAGCCGCACCTGTTCCATGCTCGGCACGTGGCGCAGGATCTCCTCGACGAGCAGGATCTCGCGCTCGGTCGGCGCACCGAACGACAGGCCCTCGTCGACGGCGCGATGCACCGCGTCCTGCACGGCGGGATGTCGGTGGCCGAGGATCATCGGCCCCCAGGAGCCGATGTAGTCGATGTAGCGCTTGCCTTCGGCATCGACGATGTAGGCACCGTCGGCGCGGGCGATGAAGCGCGGCGTGCCGCCGACGGCGCGAAAGGCGCGTACCGGCGAATTGACGCCGCCGGGAATGACGCGCTGGGCGCGCGCGAAGAGTTCAGCGTTGTTCATGTCGGGCGGTCACGCGGCCGGGCGTCGCTCGTGTCGAGTGCCGAAGTGCGCGAGTCGCTCAGTGGATATGGCGCGGATTCTTCGGCGCGGTCGCGGCGTCGGCGTCGGTCGCCGCCGCGTCGGCCTCGCCGGACTCGATCTCGTCTTCCTCCGGCAGCGCCCAGAAGAAGCGGTCGGGAATGACGTTGCCCATGCCGGGGCGAAAGCCCGCGTCGAGCGTCTGGTCGAGGAAGGCGAGGGCCTCGCCGACGGCGGCGTGCAGCTCGACGCCGGTCGCGAGCAGTGCCGCCAGTGCCGCCGAGAGCGTCTCGCCGGCGCCGACGAAGGTCGTCTCGAAGCGCTCGAATTTCTCGCCGGTGATGGCGCCTTGCGCCGAGGCGAGCACGTTGTCGAGGAACTGGTCGGGCAACGGCACGCTGGTCACCAGCACGTAGCTCGTGCCGTGCTTGTTGGCGGCCACCGCGATCTCGCGCGACGAGGGCGGCCGCTCGCCGTCCCAATCGGGCAGGAGGAAGTCGGTGAGCGTCTGGTGGCTGCCGACCAGGACCTCGGTCTGCGGCAGCACGAGATCGCGAAAGGCGTCGAGATACGCCTGCTGATCGTCTTCCTCGACCCAGGCGAGGTTGGGCAGGTAGGCCACCAGCGGCACGTCGGGGTAGTCGGACAGGATCTCGGCGACGGCGCTCACGCCCTCGGTCGAGCCGAGAAAGCCGACTTTCCAGGCGGCGATCGTCACGTCCTCGAGGACGTTTCTCGCCTGCTCGACGATGACATCGGCATCGATGGCGTGGTGGCCGAAGATCTCGGCCGTGTCGCGCATCATGATGCTGGTGACGACCGGCAAGGCATGCGCGCCCATGGCCGCGATCGTCGACACGTCGCCGGCGATTCCGCCGGCGCCGCTCGGGTCGCTGACGTTGAAGCTCATCACGCAGGCCGGTGCCGGCTGCTCGACGAGATCGGTGGCGTCGGCCTGTGTGGCCTGAGAGGTGGCGGTCATGGGATGCTCGAAAGCCGCGAGGAGAGGGTTCGTTCGGAGCTTCGGCAGACCTCTAGCCGAACGTGAAGAATGTTGCGTATGTACCTACAGGACCTTGCTTTTCCTCGGAGGCACGTGTCTACAATCTCGCTGCATTGTAGTGAAGGC
>DAIMIM010000189.1:0-6554 GCA_036722755.1 Caldimonas sp.
GCCGCGCCTCGATCTCGCTGGTGCAGCGCCACCTGCGCATCGGCTACAACCGCGCGGCCCGGCTGCTGGAACAAATGGAGAAGTCCGGGCTCGTCACCACCATGGCGACCAACGGCAACCGCGACATCCTCGTGCCGGCGCGGGTGGAATGACGATGCTTCGCGGTGTCACGTTCATCGCTGCGATCGCCGTCTCGATCGCAGCGCACGCCGCGCCGGTCGATACCTTGCGCGCCTTCGTTCGCGACGTGAAGAGCGGCCACGCCGAGTTCACGCAGACCGTGACATCGCCCGACGGCGCGAAGAAGAAGAGCTCGAGCGGCAGCTTCGATTTCGCGCGGCCGAACCGTTTCCGGTTCGCCTACGCCAAGCCCTTCGAGCAGACGATCGTCGCCGATGGCGACAAGGTCTGGATCTACGACAAGGACCTGAACCAGGTGAGCTCGCGTCGCATCTCGCGGGCACTCGGCGCGACGCCCGCGGCGCTGCTGGCCGGCGGCTCGCTCGACAAGGATTTCGAACTCTCGAACCTGCCATCGCAAGGCGGCCTCGACTGGGCCGAAGCGAAGCCGAAGGCCAAGGACGGCGCCTTCCAGTCGTTTCGCGTCGGCTTTCGCGGCAACGACCTCGCGGCGCTCGAGATCGTCGACAGCTTCGGCCAGAAGTCGCTGCTCAGCTTCAGCGCCTTCGCATCGAACGCGCCGGTCGCGCCCGAGTCGTTCCGCTTCACGCCACCGGCTGGCGCCGACGTGCTCGAGCAATAGAAGGTCGGGACCGACCGCAGCCGCCGCGGCATCACTGCTTCGGCAATTCGCGCAGGAACTCGACGATGGCCGCGTTGGTCTCCGAAGGACTTTCCTGCTGGACCCAATGGCCAACGTCGGGGAGGATCTTCACGCCGCGCAGGCTCTTGACTGCGGGCTTCATCATCGCCGTCAGTTGCTCGCCGGTCGCCCCGCGAAAGACGACGTCCTTCGATCCGGCGATGAACAGAACGGGTTGTTCAACCTGTATTCCCGCGAGCTGTGGTGTCGTGTCCCAGTTGCGCTGGAAGTTGCGGTAGTAGTTGATGCCGCCGCGAAAGCCCGCTTCCTTGAACTCGTTGACGTGATCAGCGATTCCCTAGAGCAGCAGCGCTGCGGCGACGATCAGCAAAGTGGCCACCATCACGATGGTGATGAAGCGTGGCGCGAGAAACTCGTCGAGCCTCTCTGCGAAGCATTGCAGCGAAAAGAGAGGGCCACGCGGCCTTTTGCACCGACCGAGTTCTTCGCGAAGGAAACCCAGTTCCATGGGAGAAACGTCCGGGGCGTCGCCGAAAGACGAGGTACTCCAGCGTGGCGCACTGCGGGGATCGGAATTCATGATGGGCTCCTCTGGTTCGGCGGCAGTTCCGAGGGCCTGCTTCGCGACTGCGGAATCTACCCGCCTGGTGCCTGTCATCTGTACGCTAGATAACATCGGCCATGGGGTGGCTTGATTTTCGTCAAGGCGACTCCTTAGAGAAGACGCTACAAACGGCACGAATGCAGGTACTTGCCCAGGGGTTTCCATGCGCAGTTCGCCCGACGCGACACAGAACCATCTGCTGGCAGCGCTGCCCGATGTCACTCGGGAGCGCTGGCTGCGGGAGCTTGAGCGCGTGGATATGCCGCGCGGGCAGGTGCTGAAGGAACAAGATCGTGCCTTGCAGTACGCCTACTTTTCGACCACTGCCATCGTCTCGCTGGAGTACCTGACAAGGAACGGCGACTTGACCGAGATCGCCGTCGTAGGCAATGAGGGAGTCGTCGGCTTCTGCCTCTTCCTGGGCGGCGATTCGGCTCCCTATCGCGCGGTCGTACTCAGTGCAGGCCAGGGCTTTCGGATGTCGGCGCAGACCATCAGGGACGAGTTCGACAGCGGCGGCCCGGCGATGCATTCGTTGTTGCGCTATGCCCATGCCCTGATGGCGCAGATCGAGCAGATGACGATATGCAACCGCCTCCATTCGATCGATCAGCAACTGTGCCGGTGGATTCTGGGGATCCTCGATCGCCTCAAGGATGAGGACCTGATGTTCTCGCAGGAGCTGATTGCCACCATGCTCGGCGTGCGCCGCGAAAGCGTGACCAAGAGTGCGCTCAAGTTGAAGAAGGCCGGGCTGATCCACTACGCGCGCGGGCACATCACGGTGCACGACCGCCGCGCCCTCGAGCATCACGCCTGCGAGTGCTATGCCGTCGTCAAGAAGGCATACGACCAGCTGCTGGCCGGCCGCGTGACGCCGCCGTCTCTGTCGCCGGTGCGCTGGCGTACAGACGAAGGGGCTGGCCTTGGCTGCAAATGACTATCGGTCGCGTCTGCTGAAGGGGGAATTAAAACCATGACTCAATTCGCATACACCGGGGTCGCCCGCGGATCGTCCGGCGGGGATGTCGCCGTCGAAGACTGGGATGATCTCTTCCGCGCTGTCACGGGGCGACTCTTACAGCTCGTCAGGAGCGCACAGTTCTCGACGCCTGCGAATCGGGCTGAGGATTCGGCTGTATCCGGAATCAGCGTGCTGGAATGCGTGCAGGCCTTGGAGCAGTTGCGTTCGACGATGACGCATGAGCTCGGCCGACGTCTGCAGGCCGATGACCCATCAAGGTGCATCCGTGCGCATGGCGGCCCGAAGCCTATCTCGTTGAGGTTGATCAAGATTGAGGTGACGAAAGAGGAGTCGCTATGAAAGGCTTTGTGCAGGACATCGAGGGTCTCGCCGTCAGCAACGAGGAGTTTCGTCGGGTGCTCTACACGGCGAAGCACTGCCAACTCGTCATCATGGCGCTCAAGCCCAAGGAAGAGATCGGGGCCGAAGTCCACAAGCTCGACCAGTTTTTCCGGGTCGAGGAGGGGACCGGGGAGGCGGTTCTCGATGGCGTGCGCACGCCGATTCGGGCGGTTTCGCGGTCGTTGTTCCAGCCGGGGCGAATCACAACATCATCAATACCGGCAGCGTTCCGCTGAAGCTCTACACGCTCTATGCGCCGCCGAATCATCGAGACGGCGTCGTCCACCATACGCGCGCCGACGCGGAGGCTGACAACGAGCACTTCGACGGAATTACGAAGGAATAGACACCTGACTGGGCGCTGCGCCGATCCCGCGAAGACTTTCGCCAAGGACCTTGCAACTCAACATCTAGTCGGCGCGTATCGCGACCAGCACGGCGTTCGTTCCGCCGAAGGCGAATGAATTCGACATCGCCGCGCGCAGCGTGAGGCCGGGCCGCGCGGCTCCTGTGACGAGGTCGATCGCGAAGGCCGGGTCGGCTGCGAGGACGCTTGCCGTCGGCGGGAGCGACGCAGATCGCAACGCGCGCATCGCGACGAGCAATTCGACGGCGCCGCCAGCGCCGAGCAGGTGGCCGTGGATCGCCTTCGTCGAGCTCACCGGGACGGCGTGCGCGCCGAAGACCCGCACGATCGATTCGGCTTCGGCCGCGTCGCCGGCCAGGGTGGCGGTGCCGTGCGCGTTGACGTAGCCGATGTCGCCGGGCGCGAGGCCCGCGTCGGCGAGCGCGGCGCGCATCGCGCGGGCCTGGCCCGACGCATCGGGCTGCGTGATGTGCATGCCGTCGCAGTTGGTCGCGTAGCCGGCGAGCGAAGCGATGCGCGATGCGCCGCGTGCCGATGCGTGCGCCGCGGATTCGAGAACGAAGGCGGCAGCCGCCTCGCCAAGGGCGAAGCCGTTGCGATCGGCGGAAAAGGGCCGGCACGACGCGGCGACGGATGCGGACGACGAGGCCGACGCGGAGACCGGCGCGAGCACGCGCATCGCCTGCCAGCTCGCCAGCACGCCCGGAGTCAGCATCGACTCGCTGCCGCCGGCGATGGCGACGTCGATCCAGCCGGCGCGGATGGCGCGCATCGCCTCGCCGATCGCGACGGCCGACGAGGCGCACGCACAGGCGTACGACAGCGCCGCGCCGCGCGCGCCGAACAGCAGCGCGATCTCGGCCAGGGGCGCGTTCGGCATCGTCGTGACGACGCTGGTCGGCCGCATCCGCCTGCGGTCGGCATAGACCGCCCTGCACGTGGCCTCGAAGGTGGCGGCGCCGCCCATGCCGGTGCCCCAGAAAATGCCGAGGCGTTCCGTATCGATGCGGCCAGGCTCGAGCCCGGCATCGTGCGCGGCGTCGCGCGCCGCCGAGAGAGCCATCGCGCTGCCGCGATCGAGCGGCACGCGTGAGGGGGCGGTGACCGCATCGGCGTCGAAGCGGGCTGCCGCCACCGGCACCGGGGGCAGGTCGATCCCCGGCAGCTCGATGGCGTGCGCGTGGATCGCCGATCGGCCGGCGAAGAGCGCGTCGTCGAAGGCCGCGATGTCGTTGCCGATCGGGCTGACGACGCCCGCGCCGGTAACGGCGATCGGCGCGGCTGCGGCTCTAGGGCTTGCCGCCATCGTCGTCGAGCATCGCCGGAACTGCCGCCTGTGCCGCCTTCGCGGCGACCGCCTCGTCGAGCAGGCCGGCCAGCGCCTCGAGCGTCACGCCGGCCTGGCGCGGATCGAGCCGGTCTTCCGGGATGCGCACGTCGAAGCGGTCTTCCATCGCGAAGACGAACTCCATCAGCGCGAGCGAATCGAGGCCGAGCCGCTCGAGCGAAGCGTCGGGGCGGACCGTGTCGGCGGTGACGTGAAACTGCTCGACCAGCACGGTCGAGATGGCGTCGAAGGTCGATGGGTTCATTCGGCGAGAGCGACGAAGGCGAAGCGACATGGCGCCGAAGCGACCGGATCTGCGACCGGCACGGTGACCAGCGCCGTCGAGCGCCGCATCTTATGTCCGAGCGTCCGTTTCCCGCGATCGAGTGCGTTGCCGGCATGCACGGCAGAATCGGTAGCCATCGACGTCGTCGCGTCGACGAGCCCGCCCCATGCCGCCGCCCACCCTCGATCTTCCCTTTGCCGAGCCGAGCGCGCCGCTCGCCGAGCGGCTGCGTCCGAAGACGCTCGACGAGGTCATCGGCCAGCAGCACCTGCTCGGGCCGGGCAGACCCTTGCGCGTCGCGTTCCAGTCGGGGCGGCTGCACTCGATGATCCTCTGGGGCCCGCCGGGCGTCGGCAAGACGACGCTCGCGCGCTTGATGGCCGATGCCTTCGACGCGCAGTTCATTTCGATGTCGGCCGTGCTCGGCGGCGTGAAGGACATCCGCGAGGCGGTCGAGCGCGCGATGAGTGCGCAGGGGCAGGGTCGGCGCACGGTGGTGTTCGTCGACGAGGTGCATCGCTTCAACAAGAGCCAGCAGGACGCGTTCTTGCCGCACGTCGAGTCTGGGCTGTTCACCTTCATCGGCGCGACCACCGAGAACCCGTCGTTCGAGGTGAACTCGGCGCTGCTCTCGCGCGCCACCGTCCATGTACTGAAGAGCCTCGACGACGCCGATCTCCGGGCGCTGCTCGAGCGCGCCCGTGCGCTGCTGAACGCGCCGCCGATGACCGACGCTGCGGCGATCCGGCTGATTGCCTATGCCGACGGCGATGCGCGGCGCCTGCTCAACGCCTACGAGAACCTGATCGCCACCGTCGGCGACGCCGACACCGCCGACGCCCGGCTGCTCGAGCAGGGTGCGATCGGCGAACGCTGGCTCGAGCAGGCTCTGGGCGAGCAGTTGCGCCGCTACGACAAGGGCGGCGAGCAGTTCTACGACACCGTCTCCGCGCTGCACAAGGCAGTGCGCGGCAGCGATCCCGATGCGTCCCTGTACTGGTTCGTGCGCATGATCGACGGCGGCGTCGATCCGCGCTATGCGGCGCGCCGCCTGGTCCGGATGGCGAGCGAAGACATCGGCCTGGCCGACCCACGCGCACTGCGCATCGCCCTCGACGCGACCGAGACCTACGAGCGGCTCGGCTCCCCAGAAGGCGAGCTGGCGCTGGCCGAGGCCGTCGTCTACCTGGCCATGGCGCCGAAGAGCAATGCCGTCTACGCCGCATGGAATGCGGCCCGCGCCTTCGTCAAGGCCGACCGCACCCGGGCGGTGCCCCTGCGCCTGCGCAACGCACCGACCGCGCTGCTGAAGCAGCTCGACCACGGCAAGGGCTATCGCTATGCGCATGACGAGGCCGGCGCCTTCGCCGCGGGCGAGACCTACTGGCCGGACGATCTCGACCCGCCGCGTTTCTACGAGCCCGTGCCCCGTGGCCTGGAGATCCGCATCGGCGAGCGGCTGGCGGAACTGCGCGCCCTCAACGACGCCGCGCATCGGCCCGACTGACGGTCTCGGCCATCAGGCTCATCCCCATGGCCCTGGCCGGGGTTTTGCTACTAGAGTCGGGCAGCCACCGGCCAGTCCCATGGACACCTTCATTCAGCAGATCATCAACGGCTTGGTCCTGGGCAGCGTGTATGCGCTGGTCGCGCTCGGCTACACGATGGTCTACGGGATCATCAACCTGATCAACTTCGCGCACGGCGAGGTGCTGATGGTCGGCGCCCTGACGAGCTGGACGGTCGTCACCTCGCTCGCCGACTACGGCCTGCCGGGCTGGTTGCTGCTGCTGCTCGGCCTGATCGCCGCCATCGTCGTC
>DAIMIM010000190.1:0-6542 GCA_036722755.1 Caldimonas sp.
ACGCTGGCCGCCGAAGAACGACGAGTTCGCGAGGCGCAGCACTTTCGCGCTCAGCACCGGATCCTGCGACAGCGCCTCGCCGATCTTGCGCGCGTCGACATCCGGGTCGCGCAGCGCCGCGATGAGGCGTTGCACGACGCGCGGGATCGTCGGCAGCTCGACGCGACCGGCGGCGATGTCGTTGATGAAATTGGGCGTCCGGACGCCGGGCGCCTGCGGCGTCTCGGCAGCGCGCTTGACCGGCTCGAGCGTGAACGCCGGCGTGTTGGCTTCGATCATGTGTCGGCGGCGGCTTTCATCGGCTCGATGGCGAACCTTGAAGTGTTCACGATGGACCGGCCGTCGGCTCGGCGATCAGTGTGGCGAATCGAGGCTTTCTTCGCGGTTCGAGGCGTTGCGTCTTGGCGCTCGACCCCGCCCGGCCCTCAGTAGACGACGACTTTCTGGTAGCGCCTGACCACGAGCGAAAACGAAAAACAGATCAGGAAATAGACGGCGCCGGCGAACAGCAACATCTCGACGACACGGCCGTCGCGCTCGCCCAGGCCGTAGGCCTCGCCGAAGAAATCAGTGAGCGCGCTGACGTAGACCAGGGAGGTGTCCTGGAACAGCACGATGCCTTGGGTCAGCAACAGCGGCGTCATGTTGCGCAGCGCCTGCGGCAGGATCACCAGCCGCATCGCCTGGATGTAGCCCATGCCGAGCGCGCGGGCCGCATCGATCTGGCCGGTCGAGACGCTCTGGATGCCGGCGCGGATGATCTCGCTGTAGTACGCGGCCTCGAACAGCGAAAAGGCGATCAGCGCCGAGGCCATCCGCATGTCGTGTGCCGGCGAGATGTGCAGCAGCTGCTGCAGAAGCTGCGGAATGATCAGAAAGAACCACAGCAGCACCATGATCAGCGGCACGGCCCGGAACAGCGCGACGTAGATTCGCGCCGCGGTTCGAAGCAGCCGGCTCGAGGACAGCCGCAGCATCGCCAGCATCGTGCCGATCACGATCCCGGCGACCACCGCCGTGGCGGTGATTTCGGCCGACACGAGCAGGCCCTGGGCCAGCACGCCCAGGTTGCCGACGTTGACGGTGCTGAAGTCGAAGTGGTAGCTCATCGCGCCGCGCCGCCAGGCCGTTCGGATTCAGGCACCGATGTAGCCCGGCACTTTCGCCCGCGATTCGATCACCCGCATCAGCAGCATGACGACCGCGTTGACGAGGATGTACATCACGGTGATGGCAATGAACGATTCGTAGGGCCGCGACGTGTAGTCGACCAGCTGGCGACCTTGCGCCGCGAGATCGAGCAGGCCCACCGTCGAGGCGACCGCCGAGTTCTTGAAGATGTTCAGGAACTCGGACGTGAGCGGCGGCACGATGATGCGCGCCGCCATCGGCAGCAGCACGTGCCGATAGGTCTGCACCGTCGTCATGCCGAGCGCTTGGCCGGCGAGGCGCTGGCCACGCGGCAGCGACAG
This sequence comes from Caldimonas sp., assembly GCA_036722755.1. Classification (GTDB taxonomy): domain Bacteria; phylum Pseudomonadota; class Gammaproteobacteria; order Burkholderiales; family Burkholderiaceae_C; genus Schlegelella_A. Next base: position 1,473 of record DAIMIM010000190.1, read on the forward strand.
GATGCCGCCGCGCACCTGCTCGCAGATGCGTGCGGCCGTGTAGGTGCCCAGGCACAGCATCGCCGCCAGGTACTGCTGCGCCACCGGGTCGATCTTCTTGAGCGCGTCGCCGAAGGGCAGCAACTCGGGGCCGACGAAATACCAGATGAAGAGCTGCACGATCAGCGGCACGTTGCGGAACAGCTCGACGTAGGCGGCGGCGAAGGTCGAGAGCGCCCGGTTCGGCAGCGTCCGCATCACGCCGAGCACGGCGCCGAGGACGAGCGCGATCAGCCAGGCCGAGAGCCCCAGCGTGAGCGTGATCTTCAGGCCCGAGAAGACCCAGTCGAGGTAGCGCTCGTGACCCGGCGCGGGTTCGAGGAAGACGCGCCAGTGCCAGTCGTAGCCCATGCCGGGGTCGCCTCGCTACGCCGCGGCTTGGCCGCTGCTCAGAGCGTCTTGTCGCTCGGCTTGGCGAACAGCTCGCGGATCTCGTCGGGCAGCGGCAGCTTGAGGTTGATGCCGTTCGGCGGAATCGGCGAGTCGAACCACTTCTGCCACATCTTCGCGGCGTCGCCGGACGTCTCGATGCCGGCGATCGTGCGATCGACCAGCGCCTTGAACGCCGGGTCGTCGCGGCGCAGCATGCAGGCGATCGCCTCGTGCGTCTGCGGCGCGCCGGTGATGGTGAAGTCGGCCGCATCCTTGGCCCGCGCCATGGTCGCGGCGAGCACGTCGGCGTCCATGAAGAAGGCCGCGGCGCGGCCGCTTTGCAGCAGGATGAACGCCTGAGCGTGGTCCTTGGCGCTGACCACGGTGATCGGCGCACGGGTCTTGTCGAGATACTCGCGCAGGAATCGCTCCGACGTCGTGCCGGCCGTCACCACCACCGTCTTGTTCGGCAGGTCGCTCCAATCCTTCACGCCCGAGTCCTTGCGCGTCAGCAGCCGCGCCTGCGTGATCGACAGGCTGTCGGAGAACTCGACCTGCTTGCGACGGTCGGCGGTGTTGCTGGTGCCGCCGCACTCCAGGTCGATCGTGCCGTTCTGCATCAGCGTGATGCGGTTCTGGGCATTGATCGGCACGAGGCGCACTGTCAGGTTCGGGTTGCCGACGGCCTTTTTCACCTGCTCGACGATCTTCAACGCGAACTCGTGCGAATAGCCGACGACCTCGTTGCCCTGCGCGATGTAGGAATACGGCACCGAGCTGTCGCGGTGCCCGAGCACGATGACGCCGTCGTCCTTGATCTTCTTGAGCGTGGCGGTCAGCTCCTGGGCGCCGGCGCCGGCGGTGAACAGGAGGGCGAGCGTGGCGGCGGCGAGCCGGAAGGAACGGTTCATCGAAACTCCTCTGAAAAGAACATGGAATTCAGCTCAGCCCGGCGCATGCGCGGGCGATGCGGTCGCAGCCTTCGGTCAATTCTTCGGTCGAGGTCGCGAACGAAATGCGAAACGCCGGTGACAGCCCGAAGGCGGCGCCCTGCACGGTGCCGACGTTCTGCGCATCGAGCAGGTACATGACCAACGCGCTGTCGTCTTCGATCGCGCGGCCGTCGGGCGTGCGCTTGCCGATCAGGCCGGCGCAGCTCGGGTAGACGTAGAAGGCGCCCTGCGGCGTCGGACAATGCAGGCCGTCGATCCGGTTCAGCCGCTCGACGACGAGATCGCGCCGCTTCGCGTATTGGCTGCGCCAGCCCTCGAGGAAATCCATCGGCCCGTTCAATGCCGCGAGCGCCGCGGCCTGGCTGATCGCCGAAGGATTGCTGGTGCTTTGCGATTGCAGCTTGGCCATCGCCTGAATCAGCTCGCGCGGCCCGGCCGCGTAGCCGATCCGCCAGCCGGTCATTGCGAATGCCTTCGAGACGCCATTGACGGTGAGGGTGCGCGGCGCGAGCTCGGGCACGGCCTGGGCCATCGTCGCGAACACGAAGTCGTCGTAGTAGAGATGCTCGTAGACATCGTCGGTCAGGATCCAGACCTGCGGGTGGCGCAGCAGCACGGCGCCGAGGTCCTGCAATTCGGAGCGCGAGTAGGCGGCACCGCTCGGGTTGCAAGGCGAGTTGATGACCAGCCATTTGGTGCGCGGCGTGATCGCAGCCTCCAGGTCGGCCGGCCGCAGCTTGTAGCCGTGCTCGGGCAGGCAGGCGACCGGCACCGGCGTGCCGCCGTTGAGCAGCACCATGTCGGGATACGAGACCCAGTAGGGCGACGGGATCACGACCTCGTCGCCGCGCTGCACCGTCGCCGTGAGGGCGTTGTAGATCACTTGCTTGCCGCCGTTGCCGACGCTGACCTGATCGGGCGTGTACGTCAGCCCGTTCTCGCGCTTGAACTTGTCGACGATCGCCCGCTTCAGCTCCGGCGTGCCGTCGACGACGGTGTAGCGCGTCTGGCCGGCCTTCATCGCCCGATACGCGGCCTCGACGATGTGCGGCGGCGTGTCGAAATCCGGTTCGCCCGCCGTCAGCCCGACGATGTTGCGGCCCTGGGCGCGCAGGGTCTTGACGCGGGCCGTCGCCATCGAGCTGGGCGAGGGCTTGATGCGCTGCATGCGCGAGGCGATGAATTCCATGGAGTCGTGGCAGGTTCGTGGCGTGGGAAACCGGCGCTCAGGCGATGACGCCCTGGGCCTGGAGGTAGGTGTCGATCCAGCCGCGCGCGTCGCGACCGGCGGCAATGGCCTCCTTGCGCTGGTCTTCGCGCCTGGCCTGCTTGCGCGCGCCTTGCAGCACGAGCTCGAGCTGGTCGAGCGGAACGGCGATGACGCCGTCTTCGTCGCCGACGATCAGGTCGCCCGCGCGCACCGCCATGCTGCCCACGGTGACGGCGATGTTGATCTCGCCCGGGCCGACCTTCGACGGCCCACGCAGCGTGTGGCCGCGCGCATAGCAGGGAAAGTCGTGCTCGCGAAAGGCGGCGAGGTCGCGAATGGCGCCGTCGATGACGAAGCCGGCGAGGCCGCGCGCCTTCGCGTGCAGCAGCATCAGCTCGCCGGCCACCGCCTGCGTGACGTCACCGCTGCCCTCGACCACGATCACGTCGCCCGGCTCGGCCATGTCGAGCGCCTTGTGGATCATCAGGTTGTCGCCGGCGCGCGTCTTCACGGTGACGGCGCGGCCGACGAGCTTCTTCTCGCGGTGATAGCGGGTCAGGCCGATCGTGCCGGTGAGGCGATTCATCGCGTCGCCGATGTGCGGCGTGACCATCTCGGCGTAGGCCGCGATCATGTCGGCCGGCAGCGGCGCCGGCATGGCCAGGATGCGAAAGCCCGGCGGGGGCGTGTGACTCATGGTTGCTCCTTCGTCATGGAAACGTCGCGCCCCCCGGCTTCGGAAAAACCGCCTCGGCTGCGCAGATAGGGAACCAGGCCGCCTGCTTCGAGCATGGCCTGCATGAAGGGCGGCAGCGGCTCGCAGGCGATCGTACGACCACTGTCGGTGCGAAGCTCCACCGCACCTTCGCCGGCCCCTGGCGCGTCGCGCAGCTCGATCGCCTCGCCTTCGACGATGCCGTCGGTGCCGGCGCAGATCGCCAGCAGGCCGTTGTTCAGGGCGTTGCGCAGGTACGTGCGCGAAAAACTCTTGGCGACGATTGCCCGGATGCCGGCCGCGAGGACCGCCGTGACGGCGATCTCCATCGCCGAGCCGCAGCCGAAATTGCTGCCGGCGATCAGGATGTCGCCGGCGCGAATGCTGGCCGCGAAATCGGGGGCCACGTCTTCGAACAGGAAGCTGCGCAGCTGCGCCGGGTCGATCGTCTCGCGCTTGCGCCGCGACGAAATGATGTTGTCGGTGTTGACGTCGTCGCCGAACCGGCGGGCGCGCCCGGTCAGCGGCAAGAGACGGCTCATGGCGGCGCTCCCTTCGAGCCGCCGAGTACGCCGCTCACCGCAGCGCGCGCGCACTCGGTCGGCGAAGCCAGGTAGATCTGCGCTTCCGCATTGCCCATGCGGCCCTTGAAATTTCGATTCGCGGTGGAGACGACGCGCACATCGCCGGTCGGCGTGCCGGCACAGGTGCCGCAGCAGGCGCCGCAGCCCGGCGGCTGGATCTCGGCGCCGAGCGCTTCGAATTCGCGCAGCATGCCCGCCGCCTCGAGCTCGGCGCGGATCGGCTCCGAGGCCGGCGTGACGACGAGACGCACCCCCGGGGCGACACCGCCGCCGCTGCGCAGCACCGCCAGGGCTTCGCGATAGTCCTTGACGCGGCCGCCGGTGCAGGTGCCGAGGTAGACCATGCCGATCGGCGTCGCCGGCGCGGCAGCGATTGGCATCACGCGGTCGACGCGATGCGGCAGGGCCATCATCGGCTCGATCTCGCCGAGATCGATCTCGATGCGCTCGACGTAGCTCGCGCCAGCGTCGGCGGATTCGCCCACCAGCCCGGCCGCGCGCTCTGCGCCGATGCTCGCCGCGAGATACGCCACGGTCTGCGCATCGCAGGGAAAGAGGCCTGTTTTCGCGCCGGCTTCGACGGCCATGTTCGCCAGCACGATGCGGTCGTCGATGTCGAGCGCGGCCACGCCCGCGCCGACGAACTCGAGGGCGCGGTAGTTGGCGCCGTCGGCGCGCAGCCTGCCGACCAGCGCCAGGGCCACGTCCTTGGCCGAAACGCCGGCGCGCAGGCGCCCCGACAGGCGCACCTCGATCGAGCCCGGCACCTTCAGCCACAGCTCTCCGCAGTACATGAGCCCGGCCAGGTCGGACGAGCCGATGCCGGTGGCGAAGGTGTTCATCGCGCCGTAGGTGGTGCTGTGCGAGTCGGCGCCGACGACGAGCTGCCCCGGCAACGCACGGCCGGTTTCCAGCACCCGCTGGTGGCCGATGCCCTCGTTCATCTCGAAGACCGCGATACCGTGCACGCCCGCGTAGCGGCGCGCCTTGTCCTGCAGGGCGAGCGCCTTCGGCCCCGAGCTCTCGTTGTAGTGATCGAGCGCGAAGACCAGGCGGCTCGCATCGTCGGGTGCGCCGGCCACGCCGCCATGGAGCTGCGCGAGGTACTCGAGCGCCATCGGAATCGAGCCGTCGGTGCCGAGCGCCAGATCGGGTCGGCAGACGATCAGCTCGCCGGCACGCACGGAGCGGCCCGCG
>DAIMIM010000191.1:0-6541 GCA_036722755.1 Caldimonas sp.
CGGCGGTGCTGCTGCTGATGACGAGCTTCACGCGCATCGTCATCGTCCTGAGCCTGCTTCGCCAGGCCCTCGGCACGCAGGCCGCGCCGCCGAACCAGGTGGTGATCGGCATGAGCCTGTTTCTCACCTTCTTCGTCATGGGCCCGACCATCGACAAGGTCTACTCGGACGCCTACCAGCCCTACGCCGACAACAAGATCGCCTTCGAGGAAGCGCTCAAGCGCGGCGAAAGCCCGGTGCGCGACTTCATGATGAAGCAGACGCGCCAGGCCGACGTGATGCTCTTCGCCAAGCTGGCCCGCATCCCGACCACGGTCAAGATCGCCGACGTGCCGTTCAGGGTGCTGGTGCCGGCCTTCGTCACGAGCGAGCTGAAGAGCGCGTTCCAGATCGGCTTTCTCGTCTTCCTGCCCTTTCTCATCATCGACATCATCGTCGCCAGCATCCTGATGTCGCTCGGCATGATGATGCTGTCGCCCGTGCTCATCGCCCTGCCCTTCAAGCTGATGCTCTTCGTGTTGGCCGATGGCTGGAACCTGCTGCTCGGCTCGCTCGCCGCCAGCTTCGTCAATTGACGGATTCCCATGGACTCGCAACAGGTCTTCACCTTCAGCCAGCAGAGCCTCTACGTCCTGCTGATGGTCTCGGCACCGGTCCTGCTCACGGTGCTGGCGGTCGGCCTGCTCGTGAGCATCTTCCAGGCGGCGACGCAGATCCACGAGGCGACCCTCTCGTTCGTTCCCAAGGTCGTCGCGGCCGTGGCCGTGCTCGCCATCGCCGGCCCGTGGATGCTGACGACGCTGGTCGAGTTCGTGCAGCGCACGCTGCAGGCCATTCCCACGGTCGTCGGCTGAGCGCCTGCTCGTTCTCGTTGTCCGTCCACGGGAGCGCCCGGTGTTGACCTTTACCGAGGCGCAGGTCCTGGCCTGGGTCACGCCGATCCTCTGGCCCTTCCTCCGCGTTCTGTCGCTCTTCACCTCGCTGCCGGTCATCGCAACGAGCAGCGTGCCGGCACGCATCCGCATCGGCCTGGCGTTCCTGGTCGCTTTCTGCGCGCAGGCGACCATCCCCGCGGTCGCGCCCATCGAGCTGGCTTCGGCCGCCGGCTTTCTCGCCGTCGTGCAGCAGGTGCTGATCGGCGTGTCGCTCGGCTTCGCGGTGCGCGTCGTCTTCACCGGCGTCGAGTTCGCCGGCGAGGTCGTCGGCCTGCAGATGGGCCTGAATTTCGCCGCCTTCTTCAACCCGATGACAGCGGGCGACGAGACCGCCGTCAGCAAGTTCTTCAGCATCTCGGTGTCGTGGCTCTTCATCGTCATGGGCGGCCATCTCATGCTGATCGCCGTCGTCGTGCAGAGCTTCGCCGTGTTCCCGGTGTCGAGCGAGCCGTTCGCGTTCCTGCGCGCGGTCGAGCCGCAGCGCTGGGGCGCCGAGATCTTCAGCCTGGGCCTGTGGATCGCGTTGCCGCTGGTGGCGATGCTCCTCTTCGCCAACCTGGTGCTCGGCATCATCTCGCGCGTCGCCCAGCAGATGAACATCTTCGCGATCGGCTTTCCGATCACGCTCGGCGTCGGCCTGGTCGGCATCCTGCTGACCTTGCCGATGATGCAGGCGCCGTTCACGATGGCGCTCGAGCAGATGCTCTCGCACTTCCAGTAGAGGTCGTGCTCGCGGGGAGACGATCCTCCGATCCGTGCGGCAATGCACCATCCCGGGTTTAACCGCAGTGCAGACGGCGGCCCTCGACCTATAGTGCCTCGCGAAAGCGAACGACCGTTCGTTTCGACCGCACCATCGAGGTTCCGCATGAGAGCATTCCGGTCCCTGAGCCCCTGGCTCTTCTCAGCGCTGTTGCTTGCCGCGTGCGGCGGCGGCGATCCCGACGTTGCAGGCTCCGGCTCGACCGCCGGCGCGCCGACCACCAAGGGCAGCTTCACCGCCGTCGTCTCCTTCGGCGACAGCCTGAGCGACATCGGCACTTACACGCCTGCGACAGCGCTTGGCAACGGATTCTTTTTCGGCGGGAAATTCACGACGAACGACACGACGGGCAGCCCTCCAGGCGTCAACCCGAACCCGCCCGACGCCAACGCGCTTGGCAAGGTCTGGGTCGAGAATATTGCCGCGTCGCTCGGCATCATCGTCACGCCTGCTGAAACTGGTGGTTTCGGCACTCCGACGGTCATGTGTCCGGCTGCCGCCGTTCCGGCATTGGCGACCACTTGTACTGCCTATGGTCAAGGCGGTTCGCGAGTGACCAACCCGATCGGCATCGGCAATACCGCCGCTCCGCCCGGCGCGCTGACGGTGCCCGTCGTGACGCAGATCGCGAACCACCTGGCGCGGTTCGGAAGCTTCAAGAGCAGCGACCTGATCCTCGTCTACGGCGGCAACAACGACGTCTTCGTGCAGTTCGGCACCTTTGGAGCGACGGCGGCGACGATACAGGCACAAGCCGCCGCCGGCACGATCACGGCGGACCAGGCGAACCAGGCACTGTTCGTCGCGCAGCAGACGGCCGAGGCCGGCATGAAGCAGGCGGCGCAGGATCTGGTCGCCGACGTCGAGACGCAGATTCTCGCCAAGGGCGGCAAGTACGTGGCTGTCATGGAGCTCAGCGACATCTCCGATACGCCGTTGGGCCAATCGATCCTGGCAACGCAGGGACCTGCCGCGACCGGGGTTCTGACCGCCCTGTCGCAAACCTTCAACCTCTGGCTCCACGACGGGCTGACCGGCCAGCCAGTACAGATCATCCCGACCTTCGCGCTGTTCAAGGACTCGTACACGAACCCCGGCAAGTACGGCTTCGTCAACAACACGACGCCAGCATGCGACGTTGCGAAGATCAACGCCATTTTTGGCCTGGCTCTCACCTCAGGCTACTCGCTCTCCTGCAATGCGACGCCCGGCGCTCCGTACAACGGCCTGCGCACCGGCGCCGACGTCACTACCTGGCAGTTCGCCGACGACGTCCACCCCACGACGGGCGGGCACAAAGCCATCAGCGACATCTTCACGGCGCAGCTGAAATCCTTCGGCTGGATCTGACCCACGCAACGAGGCGAACCCCATGAAAACAATTTCCTCGCTCACCGTCGCGGCCGTCCTGTCCCTCGCCGCCTTCGCGGCCGGCGCCCAGCAAAACGTCGTCAAGATCGGCATCACAGACTACGTTCCGAACTCGAAGACGACCGGAATCACCGGCATCGGCGTGCCACCCGGCGCCGACGCCGACGTCGGCAGCGCGACCACCGTGATCTTCGTCTACGAGCGGATGTTCACGCCCAACATCGGCGCCGAATTCGTCCTCGGCATTCCACCGCGCATCAAAGCCAAGGCCACGGGCACGGTCGCCTTTCTCGGTGACGACGTGCTCTCGGCAAAGAACGTCGCGCCGACCGCCTTCGTCACCTACCACTTCTTCGACCCGGGCACGGCCTTCCGGCCGTACCTCGGCATCGGCATCAACTACACCCACTTCAGCGACGTGAAGTCGAGCCTCGCGCCCAAGGTGGAAATGAGCGACTCGACGGGCATCGCCGGGGAGGCCGGCATCAGCTACGCGATCACGAAAGACATCGGCGTGTTCGCGAGCATCGCCGCCTTGCGCGTCAAGAGCAAGATCGTCGCCACCGGCACCACGGTGCTGCAGACGACGGTCGACTTCCGGCCGATCGTGTATTCGGCCGGCGTCACCTACCAGTTCTGATCCCGGCGGCTCCCGCCGCCGCCTCATTTGCCGATGTTCACCCAGCCGACTTCGAACCAGTTGTCGGCGCGGTGAACGACGCTGACGTTCGAGCGCGCCGCCCACGGAATCATCTGGCGGTGCAGCGGCAAGGTCGTGAACTGCTCCTTGTACTCGCGCAGCGCCGCCTTGATCATCTGCTCGCGCTTCGTCGGGTCGGCCTCGACGCTCGTCTGCGCGGCGAGCGCGTCGAACTTGTCGTCGCGCGCGTGCCCGTAGTTGTAGAAGCCGATGCCGTTGCTTCCCAGGTTGTTGCGCAGCACCGGCGTGATGGTGGTCTCGGCGTCGGTCACCGAGCCGCCCCAGCCGAGCATGTACATGCTGAAGTCGTACTTCTCGAGGCGCGGAAAGTAGGTCGCGCGCGGCTCCGTGACGACCTTGACCCTGACCTTGAGCTGTGCCCACATGCCGGCCAGCGCGATGCAGATCTGCTCGTCGTTGATGTAGCGGTTGTTCGGGCAGTTGAGTTGCACCTCGAAGCCATCGGGGTAGCCGGCATCGGCCAGGTTCCTGCGCGCCGCGGCGAGGTCGTAGGGCTCGCGCCTCTCGAGCTCGGGATCGTTGTAGGTGCCGAGCGGTGAAGGCGTCATGGCGCCGGTCGGAAAGCTCTGCCCGTTCATCAGCTTCTTCCTGAGCGTCTCGATGTCGATCGCCTGGTAGAGCGCCTTCCTGACCCGGATGTCCTTGAACGGATTCTTGCCCTTGACGCTGCTGTAGAGCAGCTCGTCGCGGCCCTGGTCCATGCCGATGAAGACGACGCGGTTCTCGGGGCCGTCGATCACCTTCACGCCGTCGGTGTTGCGCAGGCGCGCGAGATCGCGCGGCGCCGGGTCGAGCACGAAATCGACCTCGCCCGAGATGAGCGCGGCGTTGCGCGTCGCGTCGTTGGCGATCGGCGTGAAGACGATGTCCTGCACGTTGCCTTCGATCTTTCCCCAGTAGTTCGGATTGCGCTTGTAGACCGTCTTGATGCCCGGCGCGCGGCTCACCAGCACGTAGGGCCCGGTGCCGTTGGTGTGCAGCGAGGTGTAGCTCTCTTCCTTGGCCTTGAAGTCGAGCGGCTTGGTCGCGCCGTTCTTCTCGCACCACGTCTTGCTCATGATCCAGAGCGAATCGAGGTGCTGCAGGAAGATCGGATCGACCGCCTTTTGCGTCAGCTCGACGGTCAAGGCGTCGATCTTCCTGGGCGTGCCGACGGCCATCGCGTAGTTGTTGATCTGCGAGGTCGGCTGCTGGCCGCGCAGGATCGAGAAGACGACGTCGTCGGCCGTCAAGGGCGAGCCGTCGTGGAACCTCACGTTCGCCCGCACCTTGATGCGCCAGACCAGCGGCGAGACCTGCGTCCATTCCTCGGCGAGGCCGTGCGTGATATTGAGCTGCCTGTCACGCCTGGTCAGGGTCTCGTAGACCTGGCCGTTCATCATGTTGGTCATCGACTCGTTCTGCGAGTGCGGATCCATCGTCTGCGGATCGCCCTGGCCGGACCAGCGCAGGGTTTGAGCGTGCGCGCCCACGGCGAACAGCGCTCCGGCGAGCGCGAGCAGGAACAGGCGTTTCATGGATGGCTCCGAAAGGACGCGGTGCGGCACCGCTCGCCGGCGACGCGACGGCTCAGCGGAACTCGTCGAGCTGGACGGTCTTCACTTCGCCCGGCAGCGACGCGAGATAGCCGGCGATCGACTTGATCTCGGCATGCGTGAACGGCCGGGCCATGCCCATCATGATCGCGTTGTTGCGACCGACGCGTGGGTTGTGATCGGTCTGGTAGGCCTTCAGCGCAGCGTAGAGATAGTCGGCGTGCTGGCCGGCGAGCTTGGGATAGCTCGGATCGATCGGCGTGCTGAAGTTCTTGCCGTGGCACGAGACGCAGTTGGCCTTGTTCAGCAGCTCCGCGACATCCGCCGGCGGCGCGGCCGGCTCGGCCGGCGCCGCGGGTCCCTTGCCGAGCTGCTCGTAATAGGCGGCGACGTCGGCCATGTCCTGGTCGGACAGGGTCGCCGCGACGGCGTCCATCGTCGGATGCCGGCGCTCGCGCTTCTTGTATTCGGTGAGCGCGGCGATGATGTACTTGGCGTTCTGGCCGGCGATCTTCGGGACCTTGTAGATCTCGGGAAAGCTCCCCTGGTAGCCCGGAATGTTGTGGCAGCCGATGCACATGTCGACCTTCTTCTGGCCTGCCTTCGCGTCCTGCGCGTTCGCCGAACCAGCCACCGTCAGAAGGCCGGCCGCCAGAGCAGCCGCGAACATTGCGAGGTGGAATTTCTTGGTCATGGCCGAAAGCGTGGGAGAGGTGGACGCAACCCGGAATTATAGAGGTCGCCCCTTATACTGAAACACCCTTCGCTCCACACCCGATGAAGTTCCAAGGCTCGGAAAACTACGTTGCCACCCCCGACCTGATGCTGGCGGTGAACGCGGCGGCCACGCTCCGCCGTCCCCTTCTGGTCAAGGGCGAGCCGGGCACCGGCAAGACGATGCTCGCGGAAGAAGTCGCTGCCGCGCTCGGCATGCCGCTCCTGCAGTGGCACATCAAGTCGACGACCAAGGCGCAGCAGGGCCTCTACGAATACGACGCGGTGAGCCGCCTGCGCGACAGCCAGCTCGCCGACATCGATGGCGGCGAGCGCGTCAAGGACATCCACAACTACATCGTCAGAGGCGTCCTGTGGCAGGCCTTCACCGCTGCAGAGCCGGTGGTGCTGCTGATCGACGAGATCGACAAGGCCGACATCGAATTTCCGAACGACCTGCTGCGCGAGATCGACCGGATGGAGTTCTACGTCTACGAGACGC
>DAIMIM010000192.1:0-6517 GCA_036722755.1 Caldimonas sp.
AGCAGGGCTTTCACTGGCTGTCGCGCTGGATCTCGCAATGCGCGCGCTTTCTCACCGGCATCGAGATCCACCCGGGGGCGACGATCGGCCGGCGCGTCTTCATCGATCACGGCATGGGCGTCGTCATCGGCGAGACGGCCGAAGTCGGCGACGACTGCACGATCTATCAGGGCGTCACGCTCGGCGGCACGTCACTGGCGAAGGGCGCCAAGCGGCACCCGACGCTCGGCCGGGGCGTCATCGTCGGCGCCAACTCGCAGGTGCTCGGCGGCTTCACGGTCGGCGACAACGCGCGCGTCGGCTCGAACGCGGTGGTCCTGAAGGCGGTGCCGGCCGGCGCGACGGCGGTCGGCAACCCAGCGCGCATCATCCAGGCCGAGGCCGATGCGACGCGCGAGGCGAGCGCCGCGAAGATGGGATTTTCGGCCTATGGCCTGACGCAAGGCGACGACCCGGTCTCGCAGGCGATGAAGGGCCTGATCGACAACGCCTCGGGCCACGAGCACCAGATCGCGCTGCTTTGGCAGGCGATCGAGAAGCTCTCGGCGCGCTCGCGCGAATTGCCGACCGGCGACTGCGTGCCCGGCGAGGCGCACACGACCGAGAACTTCGACGCCGATCGGCTCAACCGCCTCGTCAAGTAGGACGCACGCGCAGCGCCGCCTTCGGGCGGAACGTCTTGCTCACCGCGGCATCGGTCTCGAGGTAGGGGCCGCCGATCAGGTCGATGCAATACGGAACGGCAGCGAAAATGCCCGGCAACGGCGGCGTCGCGTTCGGCATGCCTTCGAGGGTTTCGGCGATCGCCTTCGGCTGGCCGGGAAGATTGATGACCAGCGACTTGCCGCGCACGACGGCGACCTGGCGCGACAGGATGGCCGTCGGTACGAAAGCCAGGCTGATGCGCCGCATCTGCTCGCCGAAGCCGGGCAGCTCCTTCGTGGCGACGGCGAGCGTCGCCTCGGGCGTCACGTCGCGCGGCGCGGGACCGGTGCCGCCGGTCGTCACCACCAGGTCGCACCGGAGCTCGTCGACGAGCTCGCGCAGGGTCGCGCTGATGGTCGCCTCGTCATCGGGGATGAGGCGCGCCTGCCACTCGATCGGGTTCAGCACAGCCCGCGTCAGCCAATCGCGCAGGGCAGGAATGCCCTTGTCCTCGTACGTGCCTGAAGACGCCCGATCGCTCACCGACACGATGCCGACGCGCACCGTGTCGAGCGGCACGGCGGAGCTGGTCGCGTCACGCATCGGGCTCGCTCGCGCGGATGAACTGGAACAGCTCGCGAAAGGCGCGTCCGCTGCGTTGCTCGACGACCAGCGACTGGTCCTTGCGCGCGTTGCGGACCAGCGTTCGAAGCTGTTGCAAATCCGTGCCGGGACGCTCGCTGGCAAAGCGGGTGGTGGACGCATCGTCGGCGATCAGCTCGGCACGCCAGCGCTCGGCGTCGTGCAGGGCCAGCGAATCCTTGGCCCGGCCGAGCTGCATCTCGGCGACGGCTTCACGGATCGGCGCGACGTCGGCCGAGCGCATCAGCTTGCCGATCAGCTGCGTCTGGCGGCGGCGCGCTTCGTGGCTCCTGATGCGGCGCAGATCGCGGATCGCATCGAACAGCGGCTCGGCAAGACCGAGGCTGGAGAGATGCGCCTCGTTCATCTCGATGAGCGCTTCGCCGAGGGCCTGCAGATCGTGCGATGCGGCCTTGCGCCGTGTCTTGCTCGGCCGCTCGAAGGGCGGCGGGGCGTCGCTCGAAGGCAGGGCGACGGCATCGGAAGCAGGGGTGTCGGGACGGGCTCGCACGAGGGACGCGGGGGCAAAAAAGTGTCGTCGCTATGATAGCTGTCGCCTCCTGCCCGATGTCTTGCGCATCGGCGCCTCAACCGCCTCCCCCATGCCGCCGTCGATCCCTGCATCCCTTTCGCCATCCGACTTCGCCTATTCGCGCGACCGCTTTCGCGAGCTCGCGGACAGCGCGCTGGCGTCGGCGCAGTCGCTCGGCGCCAGCGATGCGGTGGTCGAGGTGTCGGAAGGGGTGGGCCTGTCGGTGTCGGTGCGCAAGGGCGAGACCGAGAACGTCGAGCGCAACCGCGACAAGTCGCTGAGCGTCACTGTCTATGCCGGCCAGCGTCGCGGCAACGCCAGCACGTCCGACTTTTCTGCCGTCGGTCTCGAGCAGACCGTGCGGGCAGCCTGGGACATCGCCCGCTTCACCGCGGCCGATCCGGCGGCCGGACTGCCCGACGCCGACACGCTCGCCAGCGGCGCCGCTGCAGAGCGCGATCTCGACCTCTTTCACCCGTGGCCGATCGACGCCGCCGGCGCCATCGCGCTCGCCCTCGAATGCGAAGCTGCCGCGCTCCAGGTCGACCGGCGCATCACCAATTCGGAAGGGGCCGGCGTTTCGGCCCAGCAATCGCATTTCTATGCCGCCAACACCAGAGGGTTCGGTGCGGGCTATGCGAGCTCGCGCCACTCGCTGTCGGTCGCGCCGATCGCTTCGTTGCCCGGCCGCGGCGGCGACGACATGCAGCGCGACGCCTGGTATTCGTCGATGCGCGCCGCCGACGAGCTGGCACCGGCGGCGAGCATCGGCCGCTACGCCGCCGAGCGGGCGCTGTCGCGCCTCGCCTCCCGCAAGATCAAGACCTGCGAAGTGCCGGTGCTGTACGAATCGTCGCTGGCCTCGGGCCTGCTCGGCGCCTACGTGCAGGCGACCAGCGGCGGCGCGCTGTACCGCAAGTCGTCCTTCCTCGAAGGCTGCCTCGGCAAGCGCGTGCTTGCCGAGCACATCGACATCCGCGAAGACCCGCACCGCATGCGTGGCAAGGGCAGCGCCCCGTTCGACGACGAGGGCGTGATCACGACGCCGCGCGACATCGTCACCGCCGGCATCGCCGAGACGTATTTCCTCTCGACCTATTCGGCGCGCAAGCTCGGCATGAAGACCACCGGCCACGCCGGCGGCTCGCACAACATGGCGCTCACCTCGCGCCGCACTGCGCCGGGCGACGACCTGCCGGCGATGCTGAAGAAGCTGCACCGCGGCCTCTTCGTCATCGAGCTGATGGGCTCGGGCATCAACTACGTGACCGGCGACTATTCCCGAGGCGCCGCCGGCTTCTGGGTAGAGAAAGGCCAGATCGCCTATCCCGTGCACGAGATCACCATCGCCGGCAATCTGCGCGAGATGTTCAAGCACGTCGTCGCCGTGGGTGCCGATGCCTACACGATGGGCAGCAAGACGATCGGCTCCGTCCTCGTCGAGCGGATGAAGATCGCCGGCGCCTGAGCGCCTCGACGCCTGGCTGCCCGAGCGCCGAAGCGCGCCTGCCTGCTGGCGGGTCAGTGCCCCGTCGCGGCCTGCCAGAGCCTGCCGGAGCGTGCGCCGGAACGGCAGAACGCGAGGATCGGCTTTGGCATCGACGCGACGAGCTCGGCGAAGCGCGCGATCTCGTCGGCGCTCTGGTAGTTGCCGGCGACCGGGAGGAACGCGTAGTGGAGCCCGGCGGCGCGGGCCGCGGCCTCGATGGCGGCGTTGGCCGGCTGCGTCGGACCGCCTTCGAAATCGGGTCGGTTGTTGATGACGCTGCGAAACCCCGCCGCGGCCGCTTCGGCCATCGCTTCGGGAGCGAGTTGCGGCGCGACCGACAGGTCGGCGTCGAGCCGTTGCACTGCGAGGGTCATCGCCGACTCACTTTGCGAGCGCCGCCTTGACGGCGGCAGAGACGGCACCCATGTCGGCGCGGCCGGCGAATCGCGCCTTGGCGGCAGCCATCACCTTGCCCATGTCGGACGGGCCCGTTGCACCTGACTCGGCGACGACGACGGCGATCTCGGCGGCGATCTCGTCGGCGCCCAGCCGTTTCGGAAGGTAGGCCTCGAGCACTTGCAGCTCGGCCGCTTCCTTGTCGACGAGATCCTGCCGGCCGCCGGCCGTGAACTGGGCGATCGAGTCCTTGCGCTGCTTCACGAGCTTGTCGAGGATGGCCACGACCGCGCCGTCGTCGAGCTCGATCCGCTCATCGACCTCGCGCTGCTTCATCGCCGCGAGCAGGCCGCGGATCGTCAGCAGGCGCGGCGCGTCTTTGGCGCGCATCGCCGTCTTCATGTCGTCGGTGATTCGTTCCTTCAGACTCATGGCGGGCATTCTCGAGCCAACAGGGTCAAAAACAACGAAGCCCGCAAACGCGGGCTCGTCGGCAAGGCGCGGTTCGGCGGGCCCGGCTCAGAACAGCTTTTTGGGCAGCTGCATGCTGCGAACGCGCTTGAAGTGGCGCTTCACCGCCGCCGCCTTCTTGCGCTTGCGTTCCGCCGTGGGCTTTTCGTAGAACTCACGGGCGCGCAGGTCGGTCAGCAGTCCGAGCTTCTCGATGGTTCGCTTGAAACGGCGCAGCGCGACGTCGAACGGCTCGTTTTCCTTGACTCGAATGGTGGTCATGTATGGCAGCTGGAACAAAACGCAGAGTCGACGATTATAGCCCGTGGTTTGACCGCTCGCAAACGACCCTCAGCGCCCGGGCGCATGCCGCGGCGCTGGCCCAGGCCCACTGGAAGTTGTAGCCACCCAGCCAGCCGGTCACGTCGACCACCTCGCCGATGAAATGCAGGCCCGGCATGCGCCTGCTTTCCAGGCTGCGCGAATCGAGCTCCCGGGTGTCGACACCGCCCGCGGTCACTTCAGCCTTGCGATAGCCCTCGGTGCCGCCGGGCGTCGTCGACCAACGGCGCAGGCCGTCGGCAAGCTCGACGATGTCGCGGTCGCGGCTGTCGGCCAATCGCCGCTCGTGCCACTGTGGCAGCGCGGCCAGCCAGGCCTCGGCGAAGCGGCGCGGCAGCAGATCGGCGAGCGCCGCGCTTGCGGTTCGCGTCGACGCACGCTTCGCCTCGAGCAGGAACGCGCGCAGGTCGGCATCGGGCGCGAAGTCCACCTCGATGGGCGTGCCGGGCTGCCAGTGGCTGGAAATTTGCAACGCCGCCGGGCCGCTCAAGCCGCGATGCGTGATGAGCAGGTCTTCGGCGAACTCCACGGCGGCGCGCCCGGTGCCGGTCGAGACGCGAACCGGCAGCGAGACGCCTGCCAGATCGGCGAAGGGCGGCGGCTCGCCGTCCGCGAAGAGTAGCGGCACCAGGGCCGGCCGCGTCTCGACAATGCGGTGGCCGAATTGCCGGGCGAGCCGATAGCCGAAGTCGCTGGCGCCGATCTTCGGGATCGACAGACCGCCGGTGGCCACGACCAGCTTCGCAGCCGCCAGCGGCTGGCGCGACGTCGACAGGACGAAGCGACCGGCATCGACTGCGACGCTGTCGACGCTGCACGGCTGCCAGCGCTCGACGCCGCCGGCATCGCATTCGGCGAGCAGCATGTCGACGATCTGCGCGCTCGATCCGTCGCAGAAGAGCTGGCCCTTGTGCTTCTCGTGCCAGGCGATGCCGTGACGCTCGACGAGGGCGATGAAGTCCGCAGGCGTGTAGCGCGCCAGCGCCGAGCGGCAAAAATCGGGATTGCGCGAGACGAACTGGGCTGGCCCGGCGCCGCGGTTGGTGAAGTTGCAGCGGCCTCCGCCCGAGATGCGGATCTTTTCGGCGACGGTGGCGGCGTGGTCGATGAGCACGACACGCAGCCCGAGCTGGCCCGCCATGGCGGCGCAAAGCAGCCCCGCGGCGCCTGCGCCGACGACGACGACATCGACCCGTGCTGGCGAGCTCAGGATGCCTCGACCCGGTCGGAGTCCCGAGGCTCGCGCATCAGCCTTTCCAGGTGAACGGGAAGCTCAGCTGCTTCATGAAGCCGTTGGGCACGTAGTCGCCGACCACGCCGTATCGATCGGGCCAGGGCCGGTCGGCCTTGTGAGCCGTGCCGAAGGCGTAGTCGAGGAAGGCGAAGTGGGCGGCGTAGTTCCGGTCGATGCCTTCGGAGTCCTGCGAGTGGTGCCAGTGGTGGAAGTTGGGCGTGACGATCAGGTAGCGCAGCGGCCCGAGGCGCACGCTGACGTTGGCGTGGTTGAAGACCGCCTGAAAGCCGACGATGACGATGTAGGTGTCGATCACTTCCTTGGAAAAGCCGAGCACGAAGATCGGCGCCAGCACCAGCGTGCGCGTGATGATCAGCTCGAGGATGTGCTGGCGCGAGCCGGCCAGCCAGTCCATGCTCTTGACGCTATGGTGCACGGCATGCAGGCGCCACAGCACCGGCACCTCGTGGTAGCTGCGGTGCGTCCAGTACTGGACCAGGTCGGCGACAAGAACGATGAGAAAGAGCGCGATCGGAAAGGGCAGGTCCTGCACCCAGGCACGCACGCCGTCCTTCGCGGCCCAGCCGAACAGCTTGTGCACGAGCAGGTTGGTCGCCAGCAGCACGAAGCCGACGATCATGTGGTTGACGATGAAATGGTGGAAATCGGTTTGCCACTCGGAGCGAAAGACCGGCTGGTCCTTGCGCAGCGCGAACAGCTTTTCGATGAAGACGAAGATCAGCGTCGAGCCGAGCAGGTCGAGGATGAACCAGTCGAGGCCGATGTA
>DAIMIM010000193.1:0-6509 GCA_036722755.1 Caldimonas sp.
GCGGCCGCGCAGCTGGTGCAGCTGGGCCAGGCCGAACTTGTCGGCACGGCTGATGACGATGGTGTTGGCGCTCGGCACGTCGATGCCGGTTTCGATGATGGTGGAGCAGAGCAGCAGGTTGTGCCGCTGCGCGACGAAATCGCGCATCACGCGCTCGAGCTCGCGCTCCGGCATCTGGCCGTGCGCGACGGCGATGCGCGCTTCGGGCACGAGCGCCTGCAGCGTCTCGCGCCGATGCTCGATCGTCGCCACGTCGTTGTGCAGGAAATAGACCTGGCCGCCGCGCTTGAGCTCGCGCAGCACGGCTTCGCGGATCGTGCCCGCGCCTTCGTTGCGCACGAAGGTCTTGATCGCGAGTCGCCGCTGCGGTGCGGTGGCGATGACGGAGAGATCGCGCAGGCCTTCCAGGGCCATTCCCAAGGTTCTCGGGATCGGCGTCGCGGTCAGCGTCAGCACGTCGACCTCGGCGCGCATCGCCTTGATCATCTCCTTGTGCCGCACGCCGAAGCGGTGCTCTTCGTCGATCACCAGCAAGCCGAGGCGCGCGAACTTCACGTCCGCCGAGAGCAGCTTGTGCGTGCCGACGACGATGTCGACGGTGCCGTCCGCCAGCCCGGCCAGAGCCGCCTTCACTTCCTTCGGCGAGCGAAAGCGCGACAGCTCGGCGACCTTGATCGGCCACTTGCCGAAGCGGTCGCTGATGTTCTGGAAATGCTGCTCGGCGAGCAGCGTCGTCGGCGCCAGGATGGCGACCTGCTTGCCGCCCGTCACGGCGACGAAGGCGGCGCGCAACGCGACCTCGGTCTTGCCGAAGCCGACGTCGCCGCAGACGAGACGGTCCATCGGCCGCGGCGAGATCATGTCCTGGATCACGGCGTGGATCGCGGCATGCTGGTCGGGCGTTTCCTCGAATCCGAAGCTGGCCGCGAAGGCCTCGTAGTCGTGCGGCTGGAAGCGGAAGGCGAAGCCTTCGCGGGCGGCGCGGCGGGCATAGAGGTTGAGGAGCTCGGCGGCGGTGTCGCGCACCTGCTCGGCGGCGCGGCGGCGTGCCTTCTCCCACTGACCCGAGCCGAGCCGGTGCAGCGGCGCTTCGTCGGCGCTGACGCCGGTGTAGCGGGCGATGAGATGCAGCTGCGACACCGGCACGTAGAGCGTGGCCTTCTCGGCGTACTCGAGATGCAGGAACTCCCCGGCCTCGTCCTCCGGGCCACCGAGCGAGATGGTGGTCAGCCCGAGATAGCGGCCGATGCCGTGGTTGACGTGGACGACCGGATCGCCGACGTTGAGCTCCGAGAGATCCTTGATCAGCGCGTTGACGTCGCTGGTCTGCTCCTGGCGTTTCCTTCGCCGCGTGCCGGGCGTCGTCGCGAAGAGCTCGGTCTCGGTGATGTATTCGACCGTCGATGCATCCGCCCCGCCGATTGCCTCCCGCGCCGCGAAGCCTTGCGCGAGCGGCGCGACGACGATGGCGAAGCGATCGGTCCCTGACTTGAAGTCGACCAGCGATGCGACGCTCGGCGGCTCGATGCGGCTGTCGCGCAGCAGCTCGAGCAGGCTTTCGCGCCGGCCCTCGCTTTCGGCCACGAGCAGGACACGGTGCTGGCTCGTTGCGACGTGGTCCTGCAGACGCCTGAGCGGTTCCGGCGCGCCGCGGTCAACGCCGAGCTCGGGCAGCCGCGTCGCCCATGGGGTTGCCGATTCGTCGCTGCCGCGCACCAGCAACTGTGCATGCGCGCCGCAGCGAGCAAAGAATTCCTCGGGCTTGAGAAAGAGCGCTTCGGGCGCGAGGATCGGCCGTTCCTTGTCGTGTTGCAGGAAGCGGTGGCGCTCGCGCGTGTCGGTCCAGAAGCGCTGCAGGTCGGCGTCGACTTCGCCGTGCAGCGCCACGGTCGCCTGCCCGCCGAGGTAGTCGAAGATCGTCGCCGTCTCGTCGAAGAAGAGCGGCAGGTAGTACTCGATGCCGGCCGTGGCGATGCCGGCGCCGATGTCCTTGTACAGCCGCACCTTGGTCGGGTCGCCCTCCATGCGCTCGCGCCAGCGCGACCGGAAGGCGGCGCGTGCTGCCTCGTCCATCGGAAACTCGCGCCCCGGCAGCAGGCGGATCTCGGGCACCGGGTAGAGGCTGCGCTGGCTGTCGGGGTCGAACGTGCGGATCGAGTCGATCTCGTCGCCGAACAGGTCGACGCGGTAGGGCACGGCCGAGCCCATCGGGAACAGGTCGATCAGGCCGCCGCGCACGGCGTACTCGCCGGGCGAGACGACCTGGCTCACGTGCGAATAGCCGGCCAGCGTGAGCTGCGCCTTCAGCGCGGCCTCGTCGAGGCGCTGCTTTTGCGTGAACGAAAACGTGTAGGCGGCGAGAAAGGCCGGTGGCGCCAGCCGGACGAGCGCCGTTGTCGCCGGCATCAGCACCACGTCGACCTCGCCCCGGGCAATCTTCCACAGCGTCGCCAGCCGTTCGGAGATCAGGTCTTCGTGCGGCGAGAACGTGTCGTACGGAAGCGTTTCCCAGTCGGGAAAGACGGCGATGTGCAGCTCGGGCGCGAAGAACGCGATCTCTTCCTCGAGACGCTGCGCATCGGCGGGCTCGGCCGTGAAGATCGCCGTCGTCGCCCGGCCCGCGGCGCGTTGCCTGGCGGCGAACCGCGCGAGCAGGAGCGCATCGGCCGAGCCGGGTGGGCGGGCGAGCGTGAAGCGCTTGCCTGGGGCAATGTCGGGAAGGTGCATGAGGGCGCGAACCGCGCCGGTCGATGCGGCACGAGAAAGGACCTGATTTTAAGGAGGCGCGTCGCGCCGCGTTCGCCGGGGGCCATCGGCGCGGGCGCCGCGCTTATGCTTGCGGCCGCGCCGTGCGCGCCCAACGATGCCGTCCGACCCGACCTCTTCCCCGCGCTGTTTCGCGCTCGTGCCATGCGCCGGCGGCGGCTCGCGTGCGGCCTCGGCGCTGGCCAAGCAGTACGTCGCGATCGACGGCATGGCCGTCGTCTCGCACACGCTCGCAGCGCTCGCGCGGGTCAAGCGGATCGTCTCGGTGCTGGTCGTCACGGCTGCCGGGGACGACTCGTTCGCGCGCCACGTGCGCCTGCCAGAAGGCAGGCCGGTCGATGTCGTACCGTGCGGCGGAGCGACGCGCGCGCAATCGGTCGCGGCCGGTCTCGACGCGCTCGCCCAGCGCGGCGCCGCGGCGCACGACTGGGTGCTCGTGCACGACGCCGCACGCTGTCTGGTGCGTGCCGAGTGGGTCGACGCCTTGATCGATGCCTGTCTCGGCGACGCGGTCGGCGGACTGCTTGCCGTGCCCGTGGCCGATACGCTCAAGCGCGAGCGCGAGGGCCGCGTCGAAGCAACGTTGCCTCGCTTCCATGTCTGGCAGGCGCAGACGCCGCAGATGTTTCGCCTCGGCATGCTCTCGCAAGCGCTGGCCCGCTTCGGCGCCGACGCGACCGATGAAGCCAGCGCCGTCGAGGCGATGGGCCTGTCGCCGCGGCTCGTGACGGGCGCCGCGGAAAACCTCAAGGTGACGCAGCCCGGCGACTTCGCGCTGGCCGAATCGATCCTGCGCTGGAGGCGCCGATGAAGCCGCGCGGCACGGTCTGGCGAGTCGGCGAGGGCTGGGACACGCATGCCCTCGTCGCGGGGCGAAAGCTGATCCTCGGCGGCGTCGAGATTGCGCACACGCACGGCCTCGCCGGCCATTCCGACGCCGATGCCCTCTGCCATGCGATCACCGATGCCTTGTTCGGCGCCGCCGCTCTCGGCGACATCGGCCACCATTTTCCCGACACCGACATGCAGTACCAGGGCGCCGACTCGCTGGCGTTGCTTTCCGAGGCGGCGCGCCGCGTCAAGGTGGCAGGTTGGCAGGTCGGCAACGTCGATGCGACAGTGATCGCGCAGGCGCCGAAGCTGGCCACACACATCGCGGCGATGCGTCAGCGCATCGCCGGCGCGATCGGCGTCGCGATCGATCAGGTCAGCGTGAAGGCCAAGACCGCAGAAGGGATGGGCCCGGTCGGCCGCGGCGAATCGATGGAGGCGCGCGCCGTCTGCATGCTCTGGCGGCCCTGAGCCGCCGCGCCGCGAGATTCAACGCAAGGCTGCGATCACCAGCATCACGTAGCCGACGACGGCCACCAGCGCGTGCGCCACGACCAGGCCCTTCGGCAGCAGCACCTGTTTCCACTGGTAGTTGAGGTTGAGAAAGGCACCGGCGGCGGCGGCGATCAGGAAGAGCACCAGCGCCGCGAGCGCCAACCCGGGCAGACCCACCGTCGCTGCGGCATAGATCAGCAAGGTCACGGCCGCGCCCGCGAGCAGCCCATGCAGCATGGCCAGCCACGCCGGCGGCTGCTTGTCTGCAGCGAAGCGAACCCCGGCCATCGCCAGGCCGCCGAGCGCCGTGACGGCGAGCAGAACGGCGGCGGTACGAATCATCAATGTCGGTTCCATGCGGTTCTCCTTGCGACGACATTGGATGAGCGCCGGGCCCGCGACGTTCCCGCCGTCGTGCCTGCCGCTCGGGGTTCAGCCTTTCTTCAACCGCACGTGCGCCAGCAGCCCGCCATCGGTGGCGTTGGCCACCTCGAAGGCGCCACCCATGCGCTGCACGGCTTTTTCGACGATCGCAAGACCGAGGCCGGCACCCGTCGCCGCCGTGCGCGCCGCGTCACCGCGGAAGAACGGCGTCGTCAGCTGATCGAGCTTTTTCGGATCGACGCCCTGGCCATGGTCGCGCACGCTGATGATCACCCACGGCCCGGTCTTGGCGTAGGTGACGATGACGCGGGCGATACCGGTGTCGGTCGAGCGGCCGTAGCGGCGGGCATTCTCGAACAGGTTCTGCAGGACGCGGCCGAGCTCGACGTCGTCGGCCATCACCCGCGTGTCGTCAGCGACGCGCGAGGTGATGCGCATCTGGCTGGTGTCGCGAAAGGCCGCGATCTCGCGCTCGACGATGGCCGCCGCGTTGACCGAGACGAGCTTGACCTCGCCCGGCCGCGCGTAGTCCATGAACTTGTCGATGATGGCGTCGAGCTGGTCGATGTCCATCGCCATGTTCGACTTGGCCTCTTCGTCCTGCACGCTCATCTCGGCCTCGAGGCGCAGGCGCGACAGCGGCGTGCGCAGGTCGTGCGAGATGCCGGCGAGCATGACGGCGCGGTCCTGCTCGACCTTGGCGAGCTCGCGCGCCATCCGGTTGAAGCCCATGTTGACCTGGCGGATCTCGCTGGTGAGCGTCGTCTCGTCGAGCCGCGAGTCGTACTCGCCTTCGCGGATGCGGCTGGCCGCGAACGAGAGATCCTTCAGCGGCCGGTTGATGAGCCGGGCAATGCCGGCCGAGCCCAGCACGGTGGCGAGGAAGGCGATGCCGACCCACAGCACGAGCGTGCTGATCGACATCGGCCCGACGCGGGTCGGGTCGACCTTCAGCCAGTAGGAATCGGCGGCGATCGAAAAGCCGACCCACAGACCCGGTGCGCCGTTCATCGAGCTGGCGATGATCGTGTCGGGGCCGAGCTGGTCGCGCAGCTCGCGTTCGATGACGCGCTGGAAGCGGTCGATCTCGAACGGCTCCCATTTGTCGGAGGGCTCGCGCGGATTGAGCTTGACCGACTCGAGCGTCGAGACGCTCTTGATGATGGCGACGCGGTTGATCGGATCGGTGCCGAGCAGCGAGGCGCGGGTCAGGCTGACGAGGCTGGCGATCTGCTGCGCCGCCTGGATCGCGCGCGGCTCGAACTCGAGGGCGCGAAAGGTCTGCACCCAGGCGAACACGCCGCCGGCCAGGAGCAGGGCGAGCAGGAAGAAGGTGCGCCAGAACAGGCTGAGGGCGACGAACTTCTTCGGCGCGCGTGCCTTCGGCGGGCTCAGCCGCTCGGAAATCGTTGTCCGCGTGCCGGGCCGTTTCGACGAGCGAATCGCCACGTCGCTAGCGAACCGGCCGGTCGCCGGGCCGCCCCAAGGCCGGCCGTGCCCCCTCGGGGGGCAGCGACCGACGGGAGCGTGGGGGCACCGTCATGCGGTGCCGTCCGGCACGAAGACGTAGCCGACGCCCCAGACGGTCTGGATGTAGCGCGGCTGCGCCGGGTCGGGCTCGATCATCTTGCGCAGGCGGGAGATCTGCACGTCGAGGCTGCGGTCGAAGGGCTCGAATTCGCGGCCGCGCGCGAGCTGCGCGAGCTTGTCGCGCGAGAGCGGCTGGCGCGGATGGCGAACGAGCGCCTTGAGCATCGAGAACTCGCCCGTGGTCAGCGCGATCTGCTCGCCGTCCTTGGTCAGGCGGCGCAGCGCCAGGTCGAACACGAACGGACCGAAGGTCACCGTTTGCGCATCGAGTGCCGGCGCGCCGGGCGCTTCGATGGTCGGGCGGCGCCGCAGCACGGCGTGGATGCGCGCCAGCAGCTCGCGCGGGTTGAAGGGCTTGGGCAGATAGTCGTCGGCGCCGACCTCGAGGCCGACGATGCGGTCGACGTCCTCGACCTTGGCGGTCAGCATGATGATCGGCGTCA
>DAIMIM010000194.1:0-6509 GCA_036722755.1 Caldimonas sp.
CGTCGAGCGGCAGCACGTTCGGGCGCAGCAGGTGGAAGATGAGGAACATCTCGGCAGTCCAGCGGCCGATGCCGCGAATGGCGACGAGCTCCTCGATGATGGCCTCGTCTTCCATGTCCTGCCACTGAGCGACGTGAACCGTTCCTGCCTCGAAGTGCTGCGCCAGATCGCAGAGATACTCGACCTTGCGGGCCGACAGCCCCGCGGCGCGAATCTGCGGCGCGTCGAGCGCCAGCACCGCCGCAGGCTTGAGGCAGTGCGAGGGATCGGCCGTCAACGCCACGAAGCGATCCCAGACGGCCTGGGCAGCGTGGACCGAGATCTGCTGCCCGACGATGGACCGAGCCAGCGTCGTGAAGGCGTCGGCGCGGCTTTCGAGCCGCCCGTCGGCGAAGCGCGGAATGAGCTTTTTCATGACGCGGTCGCACCTGGCGAGATGCTTGCACGCGTCGTCCCAGAAATCGGCGCTCGGCGGCGCGATCACGGCGGGTGGCGCATTCGACGCCGGGAGTTTCGATGCGGGTGCCAAGCTAGGCTCTCACCCACGTCGTTTCCTGGGCGAGGTCTTTGAGGACGATGCCCTGGTCGGCCAGACGCTTGCGGATGGCGTCGGCACGAGGAAAGTCACGCGCCGCCTTGGCTGCACGGCGCTCTTCGATCAGCGCTGCGATGCTCGACTCGTCGAGGCCCGCACCGGCCTGGAGATAGGTGCGCGGGGCCTGCTGCAGCACACCCAGCGTCGCGCCGAGCGCCTTCAGCAACGACGCCGACGCGGCACTTGCGCCACGGTTCACTTCGGCGGCCAGCTCGAACAGGACGGACAACGCGATGGGCGTGTTGAAATCGTCGTTCATCGCCTCGCGAAACGCGGCGGCGCGCGGCTCGGCCCAGTCGATCGGCCCGGCCGCGGCGCTGGCGGCCGCGCCGTCCAGCGCGGTGTAGAGGCGGCGCAGCCCGGCCTTGGCATCGTCGAGGTTCGAGTCGCTGAAGTTGAAGGGGCTCCGGTAGTGCGTGCGCAGCATGAAGAAGCGGACGGTCTCGCCGTCGTAGCGCTTGAGCACGTCTCGAATGGTGAAGAAGTTGCCGAGCGACTTCGACATCTTCTCGTTGTCGACGTTGAGCAAGCCGTTGTGCATCCAGACGTTCACGAATTTGCCGCCGCTCGCACCTTCACTCTGCGCGAGCTCGTTCTCGTGGTGCGGAAATTCCAGGTCCTGGCCGCCGCCGTGAATGTCGAAATGCTCGCCCAGCAGCGCCTTGCACATGGCAGAACATTCGATGTGCCAGCCGGGCCGACCGACGCCGAATTCGCTCGGCCACTTCGCGTCGTCTGGCTCGCCCTCCTTGGCTGCCTTCCACATCACGAAGTCGAGCGGGTCTTCCTTGCCATCGAGCACGGCGACGCGCTCGCCGGCGCGGAGTTGGTCGATCGATTTGCCCGAAAGCTTTCCGTAGCCCGGAAACTTGCGCACGGCGAAATTGACGTCGCCGCTGGCGACACGGTAGCCGAGCCCCTTTTTCTCGAGCGTCGCAATCATCTCGAGCATCTGCGGCACATAGTGCGTGGCGCGCGGCTCGTGGGTCGGCCGCTCGATGCCGAGGGCGTCGGCATCTTCATGAAGCGCGGCGATCATCTCGTCGGTAAGGGCCTTCAGCGTGACGCCTCGCTCGAGCGCACGCTTGATGATCTTGTCGTCGACGTCGGTGATGTTGCGGACATAGGTGACCCGGTAGCCGAGCGTCTTCATCCAGCGCTGCGCCACGTCGAACGCCACCATGAACCTGGCGTGGCCCATATGCGAGTGGTCGTAGATCGTGATGCCGCAAACGTACAGGCGAACGTGTCCCGGCTCGATCGGAACAAAGACCTCGGTCGCCCGCGACAGGGTGTTGTGAATTCGAAGTGTCATGGGGCCGATACAGCGCCTGACGGGCGCCGCGCAGGGGTATCGCGACGCATGCGTACCCTACAATCGAATCAGTATAGCGGCCCGTCCCGGCGTGATCGCGCTTGCGTATCGCCTCGATACCGCCCGCATCCGCCGCCGCGCGGCAAGCCTCCCGTCGATGAATCTACGAACGCCCGTCGTCTTCGTGCTCGTGTCGCTCGCGCTCTGGTTCGCTGCCGCCGGACCAGCTCGTGCCGCGCTCGTTGACGACCTCAAGGAAGTGACGCGACTGCACCATGCCGGCCAGTCTGCGGCTGCGCTGGCGCGGGCCGACAAGTTCCTCGCAACACAACCGAAGGAAGCGCAAATGCGTTTCCTCAAGGCGGTCGTGCTTGCCGACATCGGCCGCAGCGCCGAGGCCGCGACGATCCTGCACGCCCTCACTCAGGACTACCCCGAGCTCGCCGAGCCGCACAACAACTTGGCCGCGCTCGACGCAGCCTCCGGCGACTACGGCAACGCGCGCTCCGAGCTGGAAGAATCACTGCGCCTCAATCCAACCTTCGCCACGGCCCATGAAAACCTCGGCGATGTGTATGTCATGCTTGCGAGCCAGTCGTACGCGCGCGCGCTCGCGCTGGAGCCGGCGAACGTCAGCGTGCCGCGCAAGCTTGCCCTCATTCGCCAGCTGACAATCCCGGCGCAGGCGAAGTCGGCCGCGTCGGCGAGCGCTTCCGCCGGCCCCAGGAAATGAACACCACAGAGGAGTCAACGATGCCCAACACATTCGTCCGCGCCGCAATGGTCGTGCTCGCGGCTGCTTCGTTTGCGTTCAGCGCGCCTGCACTGGCGCAAAAGGTCAGGTTCGTCACCTCGGCCGGCGACATCGTCGTCGAGGTCGACGCGGCGAAGGCGCCGAAGACCGTGGCCAACTTCATGCAGTACGTGAAGTCGGGCTACTACAGCGGCACCGTGTTTCACCGCGTCATCCCGACCTTCATGATCCAGGGCGGCGGCATGACCGCCGATCTGCAGGAAAAGCCCGGCCGGCCGCCGATCGCCCTCGAAAGCCGCAATGGTCTGACGAACGAGCGCGGCACGATCGCCATGGCGCGCACCAACGATCCGAACTCGGCGACGTCGCAGTTCTTCATCAACGTCAAGGACAATGCCTTCCTGAACCAGGCACAGTCACGCGATGGCAATGGCTACGCGGTGTTCGGCAAGGTCACCGAGGGCATGGACGTCGTCGACAAGATCCGGGTCGTGCCGACGGGCCCCGGCGACGTTCCCGTGACACCCGTGGTCATCAAGCGAGCAACCGTGGAGAAATGACGTGACGAAACTAGTCGACCTCGAAACCAGCAAGGGAACGATCCGCCTCGAACTCGACGACGCGAAGGCGCCGGAGACGGTGAAGAACTTCATCACCAACGTCGAGAACGGCCACTACGACGGCACGGTGTTTCACCGCGTCATCAAGGGCTTCATGGTCCAGGGCGGCGGCTTCGAGCCGGGGATGTCGCAAAAGCCGACCGGCAACTCGATCCAGAACGAGGCCTCGAACGGCCTGAAGAACGCCCGCTACACGGTGGCGATGGCGCGCACCTCGGCGCCGCATTCGGCGACGGCGCAGTTCTTCATCAACGGCGCCGACAACGAGTTCCTCGACTTCAAGTCGGAAACCGCCCAGGGCTGGGGCTACGCCGTGTTCGGCAAGGTCGTGCAGGGCACCGAGATCGTCGACGAGATCGAGCAGGTGCGCACCGGCAACCGCGGTGGCCACTCCGACGTGCCCCTCGAGGACGTCTCGATCACGCGCGCGACGGTCGTCTCGTAGCGCGCGGCACCGTGGCGGCTCGCTCCGCCTCCGTGTCGACGGCGGCCCTGCCGCTGCCGGAATCACTCGCCACGTTCGTCGCGCCAGACGCGTGGCGGGCCATCGATTTCATCAGCGACCTGCACCTGGCGGCGAACACGCCGCTCGCGTTCGACGCCTGGGCCGCGCACCTTCGCCACACAGATGCAGACGCGGTGTTCATCCTCGGCGACCTCTTCGAAGTCTGGATCGGCGACGACATGGCTGAACGCGGCTTCGAGGCGCAGTGCGCCGCGCTGCTGGAGGAGGTTTCCTCGCAGCGCCAGATCGCCTTCATGGCCGGCAACCGCGATTTCCTGGTCGGCGACGCGATGCTCGAAGCAAGCGGCGTCATGCGCCTGCACGACCCGACGCTCGTCAGCGCCTTCGGTATGAACGCCCTGCTCTCGCATGGCGACGCGCTCTGCCTCGACGACACCGCTTACCAGCGCTTTCGCAGCGTCGTTCGTCGTCCGGCCGTGCAGCGCGCGTTCCTCGCCTTGCCGACATCCTGGCGCGCTGCGGCGGGGCGCGCCGCCCGGCGGCGCAGCGAGGCGACGCGCCCGAGCACGGCGCGAACCTTCTTCGATCTCGATCGCGACGCCACGCTCTCATGGCTTCGTGCTGCGGATTCGCCGGTGCTGGTGCATGGTCACACCCATGCCCCCGCCAGCCATGAGCTTGCGCCGGGCGTCGTTCGCCATGTGTTGAGCGATTGGGACCTCGACGGCCCACAGGCGCCGCGCGCCCAGGTTCTGCGCTGGAATGCCGATGGCTTCGCGCGGATGGCGCCGATGACGCAGGCCGCCAGCGTCGACGCCGCGTGAGCGGCTGGTGGCGCCGCTGGCGCCGACGGCGCGTGCTCGACCAGCGTGCGATCCCCGACGCACTCTGGCACTTCACGCTCCTACGCTTTCCCTTCCTCGCCGCGCGCGACGACGCCGATCTGGTCGCACTACGCGAGATGACGACGATCTTCCTCGCCGACAAGGAATTCACCGGAACCGACGGCCTCGTCGTCACCGACGCGATGGCGGTGGCCATCGCCGCGCAGGCGTGCCTTCCGGCGCTCAAGCTCGGCATGCGGTGGCTCGACGGCTTCGTCGGCATCGTCGTCCATGAAGACGCCGTCGTCGCGCGTCGAGAGATCGAAGACGACGACGGCGTCGTCCACGCGTACGACGAGGAGTTGTCGGGCGAAGCCATGCAGGGTGGCCCGGTGATGCTGGCTTGGCGCGACGTCGACGATGCGGGCGCATCGGCCGCTGACGGCTACAACGTCGTCGTCCATGAATTCGCGCATGTCATCGACATGCGCGGCGGCGTGACGGCGGGCCTCGAGTCGGCCGATCCCGAGAGCGAGCGCGGCCGCTGGTTGAACGCCCTGGCCGACGAATATGAGCGCTTCGCGGACGCGCTCGACCGCGACGAAGAGACCTTCCTCGATCCTTATGGAGGCCAGTCGATCGAAGAGTTTTTCGCTGTCGCGGCGGAAGCGTTCTTCGTCGCACCGGTGGCGCTGAAGGCCGAACAAGCGCCGGTGTACGAACTGCTCGAGGGCTTTTTCGGCCAAGACCCGGCGCGCGGGCGCGCGGCGCCCGCGGCCTAGTTCTCCCTGGTCAGGCCGTCGTCGCCGGCTCCGCCTTGGGCTTGTCGCTCTTCTTATTCGGCTGGATATCGAGCACCGGCTTGCCGTCGGCATCGACGTCGATCGTCAGGCGGCCGCCATCGACCAGCCGGCCGAACAGCAGCTCGTCGGCCAGCGCGCGCCGGATCGTGTCCTGGATCAGGCGTTGCATCGGCCGGGCACCCATCAGCGGATCGAAACCCTGCTTGGCGAGCTGCTGACGCAGCGCGTCGGTGAAGGTGACCTCGACCTTCTTCTCCGTCAGCTGGCCTTCGAGCTGGAGCAGGAACTTGTCGACCACGCGCAGGATGATCTCCTCATCGAGCGGCTTGAAGCTCACGGTCGCGTCGAGGCGATTGCGGAATTCCGGCGTGAACAGCCGCTTGATGTCGGCCATCTCGTCGCCCGACTCGCGCGAGTTGGTGAAGCCGATCGTCGATTTGTTCATCGTCTCGGCGCCGGCGTTCGTCGTCATGACAATGATGACGCTGCGAAAGTCGGCCTTGCGCCCGTTGTTGTCGGTCAGCGTGCCGTGGTCCATCACCTGGAGCAGCACGTTGAAGACATCCGGGTGCGCCTTCTCGATCTCGTCGAGCAGCAGCACGGCGTGCGGCTTCTTGGAGATGGCTTCGGTCAGCAGGCCGCCCTGGTCGAATCCGACATAGCCCGGCGGCGCACCGATCAGCCGGCTAACCGCGTGGCGCTCCATGTACTCGCTCATGTCGAAGCGGATCAGCTCGATGCCCAGGATGAAGGCGAGCTGCTTGGCGACCTCGGTCTTGCCGACGCCGGTCGGGCCGCTGAAAAGGAACGAGCCGATCGGCTTGTCGGGCCGGCCGAGGCCCGAGCGCGCCATCTTGATCGCGGCGGCGAGCGCGTCGATCGCCGGCTCCTGGCCGAACACGACGCTCTTCAGGTCGCGGTCGAGCGTCTTCAGCTTCGAACGGTCGTCGCTCGACACGCTGGCAGGCGGAATGCGCGCGATCTTGGCGACGATCTCTTCGACCTCGCTGCGCGTGATCGTCTTCTTCTGCTTGTTCTTGGGCAGGATGCGTTGCGCCGCACCGGCTTCGTCGATCACGTCGATCGCCTTGTCGGGCAGGTGCCGGTCGTTGATGTACTTGGCCGAGAGCTC
>DAIMIM010000195.1:0-6495 GCA_036722755.1 Caldimonas sp.
GGCCGCTGCTGCCATTCGACGACCAGCGCATCGGCGCCGCGCCGCGCATGCCACCAGGTGCGGCCCACCACGGCGAGCGCCTCGGTCGAGCCGGCGTACGGGCCCAGGCGGACGACGCGCTCGACGCCGGGCAGGCGCGCCGCTGCCGCGGTATCGACGGCGCCGGCGCTGCCGCCGAGCATCGGGCAGTGCCGGATCGCGGCGTAGAGCAGGCCTTCGGGCCGAACGTCGATGCCGAACACAGCCGAGCCGTCGGTCTTGGCAGCCACGTCGATGCGCGGCGCGGGCGTGCCGATCAACGTCCATTCGGACGGCGCCTTGAGGCGGACGGTGCCGCTCGGCGTCGCCGCCGCGATCTTTGCCAGCGCGCCGTAGTTGTCGGAGACGCCCGAGGCGTGGCTGACCACGCCATCCTTGACGCTCAGCTCGCTCGCCGGTTGCTTCCAGGTGATGGAGGCGGCGCCCACCAGCTGGGCGCGTGCCGTCGCCGCGGCCATGCGCAACAGCTCCCATGCGTCGGCGACGCTCGAGGAGCCGCCGGTGGCATTGATGCCAAGCTCGCGCGCGACCTTGGCGACGACCCATTGCCCGCTCTTGGCCGCGCTCGACTCGTGGCCCGGCTCGGCATCGCCCGGATGCACCGGCAGGCTGGCGACGAACATCGCGACGTTGCCGTAGAGCCGGTCGCTGCCCGCCGGGATGAGGCGAACGCGCGACAGCGCAACGTCGAGCTCCTCGGCGACGAGCATGGCCAGAGCGGTGTGCGCGCCCTGGCCCATTTCGCTGCGGTTCATCGCCAGCAGGACGCCGCCGTCGGCGGCGATCTTGATCCAGCCGTTGAGGCCGACCTCGCCGTCCTTGATCGGCAAGGTGTCGACTCCGCCGAGGCGATCGCGCGGCGGCATCAGGCCCCAGCCGACGACCAGCGCGCCGGCGGCGCCCAGGCCGCTCAGCAGCAGCGAGCGGCGCTTCATGCGGTGCGCCGGACCGCGACGCCGACAGTGTCCCGCAGCTCCGCAGCTGCGGCATGGATCGCGGTGCGGATGCGCGGATAGGTGCCGCAACGGCAGATGTTGGTGATGGCGGCGTCGATCTCGGCGTCGCTCGGCGTGCGGTTGGTCGCGAGCAGCGCCGCGGCGGCCATCAGCATGCCGCTCTGGCAGTAGCCGCACTGCGGCACCTGGTGCAGGACCCAGGCGCGCTGCAGCGCGTGGGGCTGGCCGTCGGCGCCGAGCGCTTCGATCGTGACGACACGCTTGCCCCGAACGCTTTCGAGCGGCGTGACGCAGGAGCGAACGGCGTGGCCGTCGACATGCACGGTGCAGGCACCGCAGGCGGCGACACCGCAGCCGAACTTGGTCCCGGTCAATCCGAGCAGCTCGCGCAATGCCCAGAGGAGAGGCATCTGCGGCTCGGCCAGGTCATCGGGCAGGGTCCTGCCGATGCCGTTCACAACGATCTCCACGCGACTCCCTGGTTGCGACCCGGTGCATGCGTGCAACAGACCGGGCGCGGCGATTGTGCCGCTGCCTCAGAATACGCCGGACCGCGAGAAGCGGCGTCGATCAGCCCGTCCTTTCGTCCGGCATTGCCCAGGTGTTGCGCATGTTTCGATCGTTACTCGCGGCCACGCTGGCCGTCCTCGCCACCGTGTGCAGCGTGGAGGCCCGGGCGCAGAACGTCGTCCTCTACGGGCTGGTCGACGCGTCGGCCAGCAGGGCGCGAGTGCCCGGCGGCGCCTACGAGTGGCAGCTCAACAGCGGCGACATGACGCAGAGCTTTCTCGGCTTTCGCGGCAACGAGGACCTGGGCGGCGGCCTGCATGCGGTCTGGAAGCTGGAGTCGTACGTGCGCGTCGACAGCGGCGCCGCCGGCCGCTTCAGCACCGACACGATGTGGAGCCGCGAGTCCAACGTCGGCCTGTCGGGCGAGTTCGGCACCACCCTGCTCGGGCGCAACGTCACGCCGCTCTACAACGCGACGATCGCCTTCAATCCGTTCGGTGAATCGATGGGCTTCTCGCCGAGCGCGCGACAGTACTTCGGCAACAGCGGCGGCGGCGGTGCGGTCCTCGGCGACCGGACCTGGAGCAACTCGATCGCCTACACCAACAGCGCGAGCGACAAGCCGCTGCGCATCAGCGTCATCGCCAACGCCGAGGAAGAATCGCCCGGGTCGCTGTCGACCGGCCGCAACTACGGTGGCAGCCTGGCCTACATCACCGGCCCGTTCGCGGCGACGATCGCCGCCGAGCACATCAAGAACAGCGGCCTGGCGCTGCCCGCCGGCTTCGAGCGGCAGAGCGCCTACCAGGCCGGCGCCACCTACGACTTCAAGCTGGTCCGGATCTACGGCCAGGTCGGCTACGTCAAGACCTCGTCCGATCTCGACTCGCGCGCCGTGCTGTACCAGCTCGGCGCCGCCGTGCCGCTCGGCAACAGCCTGGTGCTCGTCTCGTACGGGCGCTCGCAGACGCGCACCGACGCGTCGCAGATCACCGATCGGATCGCCTCGCTCGGCTACGACTACTTCCTGTCGAAGCACACCGACATCTACGTCGCCGCGTCGTACGAGAAGACCTTCCGGCTTTCCACCGGCAATTCGATTGCCGGCGGCGTCCGCCTGCGCTTTTAGGCTCAGCGCCCGCCGGGCCGGCTGTTCGCCTCAGTCGAGGACGACCTCGGCGCGCACGGCGCCGGCCCGGTCGGCGCGGGCGCTCAGCGCCAGGCGTGTGCCCTGCGGCGCGCGAACCACCCACTCGCCGACGGCCCGATCGGCGGTGACTTCGCGGTTGGGCAGGAAGGCATTGAGCGACGACCTGGGGGCGTGCCCTTCGAGCTGCGGCCCTTCCATGCGAAGCTTGCCGCTGACCAGGGACACCGACGCGTCGCCCTGCGGCAGGTGGATCTCGAACATGACGCCGCGCACGGTCTTTCTCAGCAGCGCCCGCTTGGTCACGTAGGCCGGCAACCAGCCGCTGTTGGCGACCGCCAGCTTGACGCGCCAGGTATCGGGGCCGAGCGCCCGCACCTCGGTGCGCAACAGCTCGAGCTTCGGCAGCGAGAGCGCGATCCTGGTCATCCACTTGGGGAAGCGCGCCGCCTCGCGCTCGCGCAGGGCCGGCGGCGGGTTGCGCCAGTAGTTCATCTTGTCCCAGCCGCCGATCTCGACCTGGCCGAGCTGCGGATGCATGAACGGCTTCCACTCGACGTGCGCTTGGCCGCCGCACTGCTCGTCGTTCCACTTCATGAGCTTGAGGTCGTCCTCGACCGGATGCTCGCGGTACCAGTCCACCCACTTGTAGTCGGTGATGCCCGCTTCCTTGTTCGGCGCCCACATCTCGACCACCCAGAACAGCGCGCCGAGATGCTCGTAGATCCAGTCCTGCGTGCCGGTGATGACGTCCTTCGGGTGGTACTTGAACTCGTGCCAGATGCTGATCGCCGGATAGCCGGTCAGCTTGGCGCCCATCTCGCTGAAGCGCTTGATCGTCCAGAGGTCCTCGGGAATCATGTCCTCGTCGCACTCCGTGCCCATCGGCCGCAGGATGACGCCGCTGTGGGTGTGGTAGCTGATCGCCGCGCCGATGTTCTTGTGGCCGACGATGAAGTCGACCATCGCCTTGACTTCCGGCTCGCTGGTCGGATACTCGCCCGCGCCCACCTGCTCGAACTCCTGTCGCCAGAACGACGGGAAGTTGCGGTTGAGGTCGAGCCCCTCGACGTCGGCGTTGACCTTGACCGTGAGACCGTCGTAGTTCTGCAGGAACCCCTCGGGCATCAGCCGGAAATAGTCGCCGCCGAATTCGCCGGGTTCGCGGGCCACCATCAAACGCGGGTCGGCGGCGCACTTCTTGTACGCACCGTGCGGGTCCGGCACGCGCATGAAGAGGATCCGGCCGTCGCCGTCGATGTCTTCCGGCGTCAGGCCGTCGATGGGCTCTTCCTCGAACGGATAGCGGCGCGTCGACGAACGGATGTGGCGCGGCCGGTCGGCCAGCGCCAGCTCGGCGCCGTCGGGATTGAGGCGGGGACAGAGATAGACGACGCGGCTGTCGAGCAGCTCGGTGATCTCGCCGTCGCTGCCGTACTTCCTGACGAGCTCGTTGAGAAAATAGAGAACCGCGGTCGAGGCCAGCAGCTCGGCGGCGTGGATGTTGCCGTCGGCCCAGAAGGCTGGCTTGTCGTCGGCGGCGCCGGTGGCGATGTTGGTGACCGTCGCGACCCAGATGTCACGGCCTTCGAAGCTCTTGCCGATCGAGCGCACCGCCACCAGCGTCGGGTGCGCCTCGGCATAGGCATGGAGCAAGCGGGTCAGCTCGTCGTATTTGTAGAAGGCGTCGAAGCGGGGAAGCGGAGTGGCAGGAGTCGTCATGGATGGAGGCAGCGAAGCAGGCGAGCCGGGAGGCGCCGAGGGTAGCGCATTCATCCGGCGTATTTGCGTCGGCGCGCTCACACGCCGACAGGCGCGCCGTCGACGAACACGCGCAGCTCCCCTGGCGCGAAGGCGAGCCAAGCCTCGTCCTTCGTCAGCGGTTCGGTGACGACCACGGCGACGCGATCGCGGGGCGACGTCTGCTCGGCGAAGTCGACGGCGAGATCGTCGTCCTGCAGCGAGGCGCGGCTGAACGGATGCTGGCGAACGAGATGGTGCAGGTTGGTCGAGCAATGCGCCCAGAGCGCCTGACCATTGCTGAGCATGGCGTTGAAGACGCCGTGCTCAGCCACCTGCGGCATCAGCTCCGCGAGCGTGGCGGTCAGCTCGGCGATCGGCGGCACGCCGGCATGCGCCTTGGCGAGCTCCTGCATCAGCCAGCAGAAGGCACGCTCGCTGTCGGTTGCGCCGACCGGATGGAAGCACCCGTGCAGCCGCGGCGCGTAGTCCTTCAGGTCGCCGTTGTGCGCGAAGACCCAGTAGCGGCCCCACAGCTCGCGCACGAACGGATGCGTGTTCTCAAGCGCAACCCGGCCCTGCGTCGCCTTCCTGATGTGGGCGACGATGTTCTCGCTCTTGATCGGATAGCGCCTGACCATCTCCGCGACCGGCGAACGGCGCGCGCTCTGCGCATCGACGAAGAGGCGGACGCCGGCACCCTCGAAAAAGGCGATGCCGAAGCCGTCCTTGTGTTCCTCGGCGCGTGTCGCGAAGCCGGTGAAGCTGAACATCACGTCGGTCGGCGTGTTGGCGTTCATGCCGAGCAGCTGGCACATGGCATTCGCTTTCGGTCTGCGTCGAGGCGCGGCTTCAGCGCCAGTCGACGATGCGGCGCAGCACGCCGCGCACGGTGACGGCGTCGGTCGGGATGTGCGTTTCCTCGAGCACGCCGGCCATGCGCTGGACGCGGCGCGGACTGCGCCTGGCGCTCCAGACGAGCAGGTCGATGAGCCACGGGTGCGCATTGGCGCGGTTGGCGTCGTCGTAGAGCGCGAAGCGGGGCTTCAGCGCCATGACGCGGGCGACGTAGTCGGCGCGAACCGACGCGTCGTCGGCGCTCGCCAGGATCGCCTCGGCGGCATGGATGCCGGTTTCCATCGCCTTGCCGATGCCTTCGCCGGTGAACGCGTACGTGCTGCCGGCCGCCTCACCGGTCACGAGCAGGCCGGGCGTCTCGAGCCGCGCGCCTTCGAGCGAGCAGCGCAGCGGTGCGCCCTTGAGCTCCTGGCCTTCGTCGGCCAGCCACGTCCCGCCGTCGACGAGCTCGCGCGCCGGCGCGTAGACGGTCTTGAATGCCGCGAAGACATCACGCAGATTGACGTCGCGCATCGCGTGCCGCCCGTCCTTGCCGGCGCGATGGCTTTGCGCGATGCCGACGCCGATGTTGAAGACATCGGCGCCGCACGGAAAGATCCACCCGTAGCCGGGCGAGAGCCGCTTGTGCCAGATCACCTCGAGCGCCGTGATGCGCGGCGTCATCGCCGCATTGCGGACGTATCCGCGCAAGGCGACGCCGCTCGGCGTGCGGCGATCGCACATTCCCGCGGCGATCGTCGCCTGCGGCTGCGCGCCGGTCGCGAGCACGACCCAGCGCGCCCGGATCTCACGTTCCACGTCGCCCTGCTTCAGCCGCGCACCGATGACCGTGCCGGCCTCGGCGCCGTTCGTTCCACTCCCTCGCAACGGCGCGACAAAGCGCAGCGGTGCGTACATCCGCGCGCCAGCGTCCGCCGCGGCGTGGCAGACGATCTCGTCGAGCCGCTTTCTCGGCAACACGGCGAGCGTTCCCGGCACGTCGATGCGGCCGCCACGCGGCGCGATGCAGGCAAGCGTCGATGCGAGTCGCGCTTCGCGCATCACGCGATCGAGCACGCCGAGCCGCGCCAGAGCGCGGTGCGCATCGGGGATCAATCCGTCGCCGCAGACCTTGTCGCGCGGAAAGGCCTGCGCATCGACGAGCACGACGTCGCGCCCGGCGCGCGCGAGCAACTGCGCCGCGGCACTGCCGGCCGGACCGGCGCCGACGACGAGAACGTCGCAGCGTTCAGGCAAGCCTGCGAC
>DAIMIM010000196.1:0-6490 GCA_036722755.1 Caldimonas sp.
AGCGCGCCGACGCCGGCCGACGGCAGCGTCGAGAGAATCGTCAGCGGGTGGATGTAGCTCTCGTAGAGCAGGCCGAGCACGATGTAGACGGCGATCAGTGCCGCCGCGATCAGATAAGGCTCCGACTTCAGCGAATCGCCGAACGCTTTCGCCGAGCCCTGGAACGAGCCGCTCAGTGCCGCCGGCAGGCCCATCTGCGCCTGCGCCTTGTCGATCGCCGTCACCGCCTCGCCGAGCGCGACGCCGGGCGCGAGGTTGAACGACAGGGTCACCGCCGGGAACTGGCTCTGGTGGCTGATCGACAGGTATGCGGTCTTCGTCGTGTCGACCTTGACCAGCGTCGACAGCGGCACCTGCTGGTTGGTGATCGGCGAGGTGATGTAGAGCTTGCTGAAGAGCGCCGGGTCGGACTGCAGCTTCGGCGTGACCTCGAGGATGACGTGGTAGCTGTTGATCTGGGTGAAGTACTGGCTCACCTGGCGCTGGCCGATCGCATCGTAGATCGTCGAGTCGATGGTGGATGGCGTGATGCCGAGGCTCGAGGCGCGATCGCGGTCGATCGTCAGCGAGGCCATCGGCGCGGCGTTCTGGATGTCGGAGGCGACGTCGGTGAGCTGGTGCAGCTCGGTCATCTTCGCCAGCACCTTGGGCGCCC
The DNA here is from genome assembly GCA_036722755.1 of Caldimonas sp. Classification (GTDB taxonomy): domain Bacteria; phylum Pseudomonadota; class Gammaproteobacteria; order Burkholderiales; family Burkholderiaceae_C; genus Schlegelella_A. The sequence continues at coordinate 656 of DAIMIM010000196.1, forward strand.
ATTCGTTCAGCTCGTCGAGGTTGGCGTCGGTCAGGGTGTACTGGTATTGCGTGCGCGCCAGGCGGCCGCCGACGTTGATGTCCTGGCCGGCCTGCATCAGCAGCGACGCGCCCTGGACCTGCGCCAGCTTCGGGCGCAGGCGCGCGATCACCTCGTCGGCGCTGAGCCTGCGTCCTTCGTCCTTGGGCTTGAGGGCGATGAAGAAGAAGCCCGCGTTGAACTGCGACGAGTTGCCGAACATCGCCACGCCAGTGACGTCGGGATCCTGGCGGACGACGTCGGCAAGCTCGACCATGCGCCGGTTCATCGACTCGAACGAGGAATCCTGCGCCGCCTGCGCCGAGCCGAAGATGAAGCCCGTGTCCTGCTGCGGAAAGAAGCCCTTGGGAATGACGATGAAGAGCGCCACGGTCGCAGTCAGCGTCAGGAGGAAGACGCACAGGGTCGCGAACTGGTGACGCAGCACGACGTTCAGGCCGCGCTTGTAGCCGTTCAGCATCGCTTCGAAGCCGCGCTCGAAGAGCTGGTACAGGCGCCCGTGCGAAGCCTTGTGCTCGTTCTTCAGGAAGCGCGAGCAGAGCATCGGCGTCAGGGTGAGCGAGATCATCACGGAGACGGCGATGGTCAGGGTCACCGTGACCGCGAACTCGCGAAAGAGCCTGCCGACGATGCCGCCCATCAGCAGAAGCGGGATGAACACCGCTACCAGCGACACCGAGATCGAGATGATCGTGAAGCCGATCTCGCCGGCTCCCTTGAATGCTGCCTCCATCGGCGCCATGCCGTCTTCGACGTGGCGGTAGATGTTTTCCAGCATGACGATCGCGTCGTCGACAACGAAGCCGACCGAGATCGTCAGCGCCATCAGCGACAGGTTGTCGAGGCTGAAGCCCGCCAGGTACATGACGGCCGCCGTGCCCGTCAGCGCCAACGGCACCGTCAAGCTCGGGATCAGGGTCGCGGGGACGCTGCGCAGGAAGATGAAGATCACCAGCACCACCAGTGCGATCGTCAGCATCAGCGTGTGCTCGACGTCGCGCACCGAGGCGCGGATGGTCTGCGTGCGATCGACCAGGATGTTGACGTTGACGGTCGGCGGAATCGAGGCCTGCAGCCGCGGCAACGCGGCCTTGATCGCGTCGACGGTGTCAATGACGTTGGCGCCAGGCTCCTTGGTGATCACCAGGATGATGCCGCGGCCGTTGTCGATGCCACTGTCGGGCGCGGCAGCGCCGGCGTAGGCCCAGGCGGCGACCTTGTTGTCCTCGGGTGCGTCGACAGCGACGCCGATGTCGCGCACCCGGATCGGCGCGCCGTTCCTGTAGGCCAGGATCACGTTGTTCCAGGGCCCGGCGCTGAGCAGCTGATCGTTGGTGTAGACGGTGAAGCTCTGTGTCGGTCCGTCGACCGTTCCTTTGGGCTGGTTCACAGAGATCGTGGCGATGACGGCGCGAACGTCTTCGAGGCTCATGCCGAGCGCGGCAATCTTGGTCGGATCGATCTGGATGCGCACGGCGGGCTTCTGCGCCCCGCCGATGCGAACCTGGCCCACGCCCGAGATCTGCGAAATCTGCTGCGCCAGGATGTTGTCGGAGTAGTCGTTGACCTGGATCAGCGGCAGCGTCTTCGACTGCACCGTCAGCAGCATGATCGGCGCATCGGCCGGGTTCGTCTTGCGAAACGTCGGCGGCCCCGGCAGGTTCGCCGGCAGCTGGCCGGTCGCCGCGTTGATGGCGGCCTGGACGTCGAGCGCGGCGGCGTCGATGGAACGGTTCAGCTCGAACTGCAGCGTGATCTGCGTCGAGCCGATGCCGTTCGTCGAGGTCATCTGCGCAAGGCCCGCGATCAGCGAGAACTGCCGCTCGAGCGGCTGGGCGACGTTCGATGCCATCGTCTCCGGGCTCGCGCCTGGCAGATTGGCCGAGACCTGGATGGTGGGGAAATCGACCTGCGGCAACGGTGCGATAGGCAACAGGGGGAATACCGCGACGCCGACCAGCAGCAAGGCAACGGCGAGCAGCGTCGTGCCGATCGGCCGCTTGATGAACGCGGCGGAGATGTTCACTGGCCGGTTCCGCTGGCCGACGCGAGCGGGCTTGTCGTGCCGGTGCTCATGCCGGCGCCAGAGGCCGCGCTGGCCGACCTTCCGGCAGCGCGCGTCGACTCGACGACGGCGAGCCCGGCCCGCAACTGGTATTGCCCGTCGATGACGATGCGCTGGCCCGCGGAAATGCCGCTTTCGATCACCGCGACGCCGTCCTGCACGGGGCCGACCTTGACCGTCTGGTTGACGGCCTTGCCGTCGGCATCGATGGCCCACACGTAGGTTCCGTCCTGGCTGCGCTGCACCGCCGCGGCGGGCACGGTGATGGCGTGCGGATCGTGCCGCAACACCAGCCTGACGTTGACGTACTGGCCCGGCCAGAGCGCATGCTGCGGGTTGGCGAAGCTGCCCTTCATCTGCACCGTGCCGGTCGACGTGTCGATCTGGTTGTTGAGCAGGATCAGCTTGCCGGTGCCGATCACCTCGGTGCTGTTGCGCGGATAGGCGACGACCTGGAGCGGCTCGGCGCTCGCGTGCAGCGCATGGTTGATGTCCTGGAAGGATTCTTCGGGCAGCGTGAAGAGCACCGTGATCGGGTCGATCTGGTTGATGATCACCAGGCCGCCGGGGTCGGCGGCGTGCACGATGTTGCCGGCGTCGACGAGGCGCGCCCCGACCCGCCCGCCGATCGGCGCGACGATCCGCGTGAAGCCGAGCTGGACCTGCGCGAAGTTGATCTGCGCGTCGTCGGTCTTCACCGCCGCCTCGAGCTGGGCGACCAGCGCTTTTTGCGTGTCGACCTGCTGCTGCGTCGCCGCATCCTCGCCGATCAGGGTCGTGTAGCGGCGCAGGTCGGCATTGGCATTGCCGAGCTGCGCCTGGTCGCGCGCCTTTTGCGCCTGCACCTGGGCGAGTTGGGCCTCGAGCGTGCGCGGGTCGATCTGCGCCAGCAGCTGGCCCGCTTTCACGTCCTGCCCCTCGACGAAGAAGACATGATCGAGCTGGCCGTCGACGCGTGGCTTCACCGTCACGCTCGCCAGCGCAGTGACGGTGCCGACGCCGGCGCGAAACACCGGTACGTCCTGCTCCTTCGCCTTGACCGTCGTCACCTGGATCGGTGCCGGCGTGCGCGCGCGCGGTTTGCTTTCACGCGCGATGCTTTGCCAGATCAGGACGATCGCGATGAGCGCGATCACGCCGACGATGCCGACGATGACGTTGCGGCGGGTAGGAGAGGCAGCCTGCATGGCGATCAGCTTCCGGGAGTCGATGACGCGGTCGATATCGGCGGCGCAGACGACGACGCTGCGGGCGCGGCCGCGGCCGCAGCGTCGTTCGCCGGCGACCAGCCGCCGCCGGTCGCCGTGATCAGTGCCACGCTCGTCGTCAGCTGGCGGCCGCGCAGCTGCATCGCGGTGCGCTGGTTGCTCAGCGACAGCGTCTGCGCGGTGACGACGCTCAGGTAGCTCGTCGTGCCGGCGCGGTACTGGCTCAGGGCCAGCCGCTCGGCCAGCTGCGCCGACTTGACGGCCTGCGCCTGCAGACCGGCTTCCTGGTCGAGGATGCGCAGGATGGCGAGGTCGTCCTCGACCTGCTGGAATCCGCTCAGGACGGTCTGCTTGTATTCGGCCACCGCCATGTCGTAGGCGGCGACGGCCTGGGCGTCGTGGGCGCGGCGAAGACCGCCATCGAAGACCGTCTGGGCCAGCGTCGCACCGAGCGACCAGACGCGGCTCGGCGTGTCGAACAGGCTGCCCAGCCCGACCGCACTGAAGCCGCCGCCGGCGCTGAGCAGCAACGTCGGGAAGTAAGCGGCACGGGCCACGCCGATGTTCGCATTGGCGAGCGCCGCGCGCCGTTCCGCCGCGGCGATGTCGGGCCGGCGCTCGAGCAATTGCGAAGGCAGGCCGGCGGGCGTGTTCGGCAGCTCCATGGCGAAGGGCTGGTCGGCGCTGACCGCCGGCAAGCTGAAATCGGCCGGCGCGCGCCCGGTCAGGACCGCGATGGCGTGTTCCAGCTGCGCGCGTTGTACGTCCAGATCGACGGCCTGGGCCTGGGCCGTCGTCAGCTGGCTTTCGGCCAGCGCGACGTCCGAGAGAAGCGCGACTCCGGCGTTGTGCTGCGCCCGTGTCAGCTTGAGCGCCCGCGCGTAGGCCTCGGTCGTCGAGGCGTAGAGCGCGCTCAACTGATCGGTGACGCGCAATTGCAGATAGTCCTGGGCCAGGGCCGACTGGATGCTCAGGTGCGCGGCGGCCAGGTCATCGGCGCTCGCCTGCGCGCCGGCCTCGCCCGACTCGATGCTGCGCCGCACGCTGCCCCACAGGTCGGGCTCCCAGCTCGCCTGCAGGCCGACGCCGTCGGTATTGCCGACCCGGACACCCGTGCTGTTGCTGCGCGCACGCTGGATGCCGGCATTGACGCCGATCCCTGGCCACAGGCCCGCCCGGGCCGCGTCGGCGATGGCGCGCGCCTGCCGGTATTGCGCCTCGGCCTGGCGGATGTTCTGGTTCGCCCGCTCGGCGTCTCGCATCAATCCGCTCAGCGTCGGATCGCGGTAGGCCTCCCACCATGGCTGGCTGCTGTCGGCAGGCTGTGGCTCGGCGGTCTTCCACGGACCCGTCTCCTTGTAGGCGGCGGGAACGTCGAGCGATGGGCGAACATAGTCGGGCCCGACCGCGCAGGCCGCCACCAGTGCCACGAGTGCCACCAGCGACAGTGCGCCGAGCCGGCTTGCGGCGAGTGAGAGAGGAATGGTCATGGCCGGAGCAAGACGCTGCGCTGGAACGAACAGCGGCGAGGCTTCACTCTAGGCGGCGATGCAGGTGCCCTCGCTGTCCGAAAGATGACCGTTCTGTCAGGAAAGCTGCCTCCGCCGGAGATTCGGCCAGCAGGAGGCCGACGAATGCCCTGCCGCAACTCAGCTCTCTCTCGCCGCCTTCTTCCGCTCGTGCTCCTTCAGGTAGCGCTTGCGGATGCGGATGGCCTTGGGCGTGATCTCGACGAGCTCGTCGTCGGCGATGAACTCCACTGCGTATTCGAGCGTGAGCTGGATCGGCGGCGTGATCTTGATCGCGTCTTCCTTGCCCGAGACACGGAAGTTGGTGAGCTGCTTGCCACGCACCGCGTTGACGACCAGATCGTTGTCGCGGCTGTGGATGCCGATGATCATGCCCTCGTACAACGGGTCGCCGGCCTTGACGAACATGCGGCCGCGATCGTCGAGCTTGCCCAGCGAATAGGTGACGGCTTCGCCGTCGTCCTGGCTGATCAGGACGCCGTTCTTGCGCCCTTCGATCTCGCCCTTGTAGGCCTCGTAGCCATCGAAGATGTTGCTGATCAGCCCGGTGCCGCGGGTCAGGTTCAGGAACTCGTTCTGGAAGCCGATCAGGCCGCGCGCCGGAATCTTGTAGTCGAGCCGCACCCGGCCCCTGCCGTCGGACTCCATGTTGACCAGCTCGGCCTTGCGCTCGCCGAGCGCCTGCATCACGGCGCCCTGGTGCTGGTCTTCGACGTCGGCCGTGACCTGCTCGATCGGCTCCTGCTTCTCGCCACCGACATCGTGGAAGACGACGCGCGGCTTCGACACGGCCAGCTCGTAGCCTTCGCGGCGCATGTTCTCGAGCAGGATGGTCAGGTGCAATTCGCCTCTGCCCGAAACCTCGAAGATGCCGTCTTCATCGGTGTCCGTCACCTTGAGCGCGACGTTCGACTGCAGCTCGCGGTCGAGCCGTTCCTTGATCTGCCGGCTCGTCACGAACTTGCCTTCGCGCCCGGCGAGCGGCGAGTTGTTG
>DAIMIM010000197.1:0-6475 GCA_036722755.1 Caldimonas sp.
GAGGAGACCGGCCTGCCCTACGAGCCGCATCTTGTACGCTTCGATGCGAACGACCAGCTCTCGCCCGAGTTCCTGTCGCTCAACCCGAACAACAAGATCCCGGCGATCCTCGATCCCGATGGCCCCGGAGGCAAGCCGCTGGCGCTGTTCGAATCCGGCGCGATCCTGATCTACCTGGCAGAGAAATCGAAGCAGCTGATGCCGCGCGACGCGGCCGGCCGCTACCACGCGATCCAGTGGGTGATGTTCCAGATGGGCGGCATCGGCCCGATGTTCGGACAGCTCGGCTTCTTCAGCAAGTTCGCCGGCAAGGACTACGAGGACAAGCGGCCGCGCGACCGCTACGTGGCCGAATCGAAGCGGCTGCTCGCCGTGCTCGACAGGCAGCTCGCCGGGCACGCATGGATCGCCGGCGACGACTACTCCATCGCCGACATCGCCAGCTTTCCGTGGATCAACAACCTGATCGGCTTCTACGGCGCCGGCGAGCTCGTCGGCTTCGCCGATTTCAGCCATGTCGGACGGGCCTTGCAGGCCTTTCTCGCACGACCCACCGTACAGAAGGGCCTGAACATTCCGGCCCGGCCGCAGCCGGCCTGAGGCACCAGCCGGGCGGCCGAAGCCCCGGCGAACGACGACACTGTTCGCGAACCACAAGACAAGGAGACCAGACATGAAACGAAGCCTGCTCGCGACGAGCGTGTTCCTCTGTGCCGCTGCCTCGGCGCAGACGGCAGTGCCGCAGATCGCCTTCGACTCGGTGGCCGATGCGATCAAGATGCCGAAGGACCTCTATCTCGGCGAGGCCTCGGGCGTGGCCGTCAATTCCAAGGGACACGTCTTCGTCTTTTCGCGCGGCAACACGACCGGCCCCGCGTTCGCCGCGGCTGCGGCGCAGCTGCTCGAGTTCGATGCCAACGGCAACTATCTGCGCGAGATCGGCAAGAATCTCTACGCTTGGTCGTTCGCCCACACGGTGCGCATCGACAAGGACGACAACATCTGGGCCACCGACAAGGGGTCGGATCTCGTGGTCAAGTTCAGTCCCGAAGGCAAGGTGCTGATGGTGCTGGGGCGCAAGCAGGAAGCGTCCGACGAAGACACCGCACCGCTGAAGCACCCGAAGCCGCCGCTGCCCGCAGAAGACGGGCGCTTTCGCCAGGTGACCGACGTGACGTGGGATCTGGCCGGCAACATCTTCGTCAGCGACGGCTACATCAATTCGCGCATCGCCAAGATCGACAAGACCGGCACGTGGATCAAGCAATGGGGCGTGCGCGGCGACAAGCCGGGCGAGTTCAACACGCCGCACAGCATCGCCGCCGACGCGCACGGCAACATCTACGTCGCCGATCGCGCCAACCACCGCATCCAGGTGTTCGACGGCGACGGCACCTTCTTGCGCGCGATGAGCATCGACGTGCCATTCGACCACGCCGTCAAGCCGGTGATCGGCAACGCGCTCGACCCGAACGCGACCTCGGGCACCTTCGCGCCGGGCGCGCCATGGGCCATCTGCATCACGCCCGGGCCGAACCAGGTGCTCTACAGCTCCGACGCCTATCCCGGCCGCATCTACAAGATGACGCTCGACGGCAAGGTGCTCGGCACGATCGGCGGGCCGGGCCGCCAGCTCAAGCAGTTCGGCTGGATCCACGAGATCGCCTGCCCGTCGGAGAACACGCTCTACGTCGCCGAGCTGCTCAACTGGCGCGTGCAGAAGCTGCTGCTGCATCCCTGAGCGTCCGCGCCGGTCGCAACGCCTGGTTCGGGAACTGGGCTCGAAAAGGCTTTCTTATCGAGGCCTCGAACGGCCTTGCGCGCCGAGGCCAGACATACGAGGGCAACGCGTGGGATGAAGACTCATGGCGTCGCTCGAACGTCTTTGCGCGAGTGACGTTCCACACTCACGAAAGGACGTTTCCATGAGCAACATGAGCAACCTCACGGGGATCAGCAGCGCGAGCAGCGCCTGGTCTCCATCCAGCACCTCCGGCAGCAAGCGGATGGACAAGCTGTTCGGCAAGGTCGACACCGACGGCAACGGCACGGTCGACAAGAGCGAGCTGCAAGGCCTGTTCGACAAGATCGCGCAGAAGACCGGCGGCACTGCCCTGAGCGCCGACGCTCTCTTCAGCAAGATCGATACGAACGGCGATGGCAGCATCAGCAAGGACGAGCTGGCCGCCGGCATGAAGAGCCTGATGCCGAAACCGTCGTCGACCGTCGCCTTCGCGCAGCACGCCGGCGGGGCGCCGCCGAGCGGCGCGTCGTCGGGCTCGAGCTCGAGTGCGAGCACGGCGCCTCTCGATCCGCTCGACACGAACGGCGATGGCGTCGTCTCGCCGGCCGAGCGCGCCGCAGGCGATCTCAAGGCCCTGATGAGCAGTCTCTACACGCAGATCGCCAGCAGCATGGGCCAGCAGACGGACAGCGCGACGCTGAGCATCGCGGCCTGAGGAGACGCAGAGACGATCGGCCGGGCCCGCTGGAGACACGAGGTCTTCAGCGGTTCCGGCCCTTCTCGCTCAGGGCTGGCGCTGCAGGAAGCGCGGCGAGGTGAGCCAGCCGAATGCGGCCGCCAGGCGCACCAGTGCGCTTCGCGGGGCGGGCGCCGAGCCTTCGTCGCACCTGGAGAGTTGCGGCGCTTGCCGGATCACGGCCGGATTGGCGCGCACGACCGGCCGGTGCACGATGCGCAGCATCGGCTCGAGCCATTCGACGATCGGCCGCCACTCGTTCATGTCGGCCTCGGCCTGCGCGGCCGGCAGGTCGAACAGGGTGAGTCCTTGTTCGATGCTGCGCACATAGCCCTGGGTCTCGCGCAGCACGCCGATGAAGGGCAGCTTCAGGGCGCGCGCCCACGCCTCGAGGACGACCGCAGCCTTGGTGCGCGCATCGATGCGCATGCCGATGGCAGCGAGCTTGCACCGGCCGCTGGCGACGCGTGGCAGCGCCATCAGCTCGGCGTGGCATTCGGCGGCCGATTCGCGGTCGAAGACCGAGTTGCAGACCGGCATGAGGATGACATCGGCAAAGGCCGCGACACGCGCCAGGTCGAAGCCGCGCAATCCTCCGGGTGTGTCGAGGATCACGTGCCGGACGCCGGGCGGCGGGCGCAGCACCCGTCTCGGATCGACCGCCCAGCCGACGATCGGCACGCTGCGCGGCAATTGCCGTGCGCCGCGCAGACGCAGCCAGGTCTGCGTCGACTGCTGGCGATCGACGTCGCCCAGCATCACCGGCAGCCCCGCGTTGGCGAAGTGCGCGGCCAGGTGGGTGGCGAGCGTACTCTTGCCGCTTCCCCCTTTGCGATTGACGATGGCGATGACGGGCATGGTGGGTCGTGCCGATTGGAGCAGCGAGCGAGGCGCAGGCATCGCTCGATATGACACCTGAAGGCGGCCCATCATCGCGCATCCGTCCGGCAAAACGCCTGCCTGCGAGCGCGGCCTATCATCCGGCCATGAGAACCACTCGCCACCGTCTGCGTCTCGTCTTCGCAGCAGCCTTCACCGTCTGCCTGGTCGCCGGCCCTTCGGTTCTCTACGCCGCCGACCGCCTGGTCCCCGGTCGCTGGGAATTCACGATGAATACCGATGGCGATTTGAGCGTGGTGACAAGCTGCATGTCCGCTGAAGACGCCAAGCAGTTCAACGGCGATTCAGCCAGCGGCAAGGCGGCTGCAGAAAAGAAAAACCATGGGAGGTGCACGATCCAGTCCTTCACCGTCAAGGGCGACACTGTCGCCTACACCCTTGTCTGCGGCTCGCGAACCATCAGCAACACGACTGCGTTTCATGGCGACACTTCCGAAGGCACGTCGATCACGACAGTCTCCGGCGAGGTCGTCACCTCGCACGTGAAGGCGCGCCGGCTCGGGGCCTGTACGTAGGCAACCCTGCCCTGTTCGGTTGCTGCGCAGACGCGCGGCAGCGCCTCGGCGCTGCCGCTTGCTCCGGCCAGACGCTCAGTTCGGAACGCTCAGCGACGTTCCGGCGAAGCCGATCGCATCGGCGGCCGCTGGCGCCGCGCTGACCGGCGGCACATTCGCGGCCGTGATGGCCGGCGCAAGGCCGGGCAGCCCGCCCCGCGGCGTCGCCCGCACGACCTGGCTCGGCGGCAGCGCGGTGCCGTTGCGAAGGTGGGCATACATCGCATCCATGGCATGCAGGAAGTAGACGTGCAGCGGCACGAAGCGCGTGTCGAAGCCGCTGAACGGCACGAAGGTGTCGAAGTGCTGCGCGTTCATCACCTCGAGGTAGCCGACTTGGCTGCTGCTGCCTTCCTTGACCTTGTTGTAGGCCACGTAGGCGCGGGCGTTGTTGTTGATCGGCACGAGCGCATCGCTGCGGCCGGCGACGACGAGCGTCGGCTTGCCGTGCAGGTCGCCGCTGAGCACGACCTCGGCGATGCCGGCGCGCACGGCAGCGCTCTGCGCCGCCGTCGGCTGCGTCGAGGTCGCCGTGGCGGTGAGCGCCGCGCCGGTCTCGTCGACGCCGGTCACGAGCGCCCGCTGGCAGAGCGCGTTGTCGAGGCCGAAGTCCTGCACGCCGGTCGAGGGCGACGTGGCGAGCGTCCAGGAGCGCGAGCCGCCGACCGAGTTGTTGTAGACGACGGTCGCCGGCGTGCCGTTGGCCGTGCCGTTGGCGATCGCGAAGCTTTGCGCCTTCGACGCTGGCGTGACGGGCACCGGTGCGCCGGTCGCATCGACCTGCGCGAAGCTGGCGTTGCAGAGGTTGTCGAGCACCGAGAAGCGCCCGTAGCCCATCGGGTACATCGCCGAAAGGATCGGCCCATTGCCCAGCGCGTAGTGGGCGTTGTGCATCTGGTCGTTGTAGGTCGTCCAGCCAAAGTTGCGCAGCTTGTTGAGCGCGTCGAGCGATTGCGCGGCCGTGTCGGCGCCGACGACCAGGCCCTTCGCCGCGAGGCCGGTGCAGCGCGCCGCGGCCTTGCCGTTCTGCGCGGTCAGGCTCAGGTAGTTGAAGATCGACGTCTCGGCGATCACCGCCGGCGCGGCCAGCGCCGCACAGGGCTGGTAGACGTTGCCGTAGGTCGTGAAGTCGGCGAGCGTCTTGCCGAAGTTGGCGACGGCGACGCCGCCCACCTGGATGCCGTAGCCGGCCGTCGTCGGCATCTCGGTCACGGGCTCGCCGGCGACCACGCCGTCGATCAGGCCGGTCGTGTCCTGCTCGGCGGCGTGCAGCACGGCTGCGCCTCCGTTCGATGCCGACCCGGCGATGACCAGAGTGTTTTGCGCGTTGAAGGGAACGGCGTTGCTCTCGACGCCGTAGCGGTCGTTGAGCGCCCACAGCGCGTAGGTGGCAGAGGCCAGCGTGTCGGTGCCCCAGTCCTTTTCCGGGTTGAGCTGCGACTGCGCCTGCTTGAGCGCCAGCCGGTTCGGAAAGACCGCGTTGTAGGTGGCGCGCGCCGCATCGGTGACATCCGCGGCGAACTGGCTCAGCGCGCCGGCGGCGGCGCGGGTGGCGCGCCTGCCGTCGATCTGGTTGACCGTGTCGTCGGTCATGTCGTAGAGGCCGATGCCCTTGCCGGCATCGGTGAGCGCGACCGCGCAGCCGTGCTTCAGGCCCCAATCGCCGGCGGTGGCGATGGCGCCGTACACGCCGCGCGATCCCGACGACGGGCCGAGCACCAGGCAAGGCGCCGCGGTGTTGAAGGTGTCGGGGATCTGCACCGCGATGACGACGTGCTTCTTGCCGGTGCTGTCTTCCAGCGTGGCGACGTATTCGCGGCCCGGGATCAACCCTTCGCTCGCTGTCACGTTGCCGGCAATATCGACGTTCGGCCCGTAGAGGGTGCCATAGCCGCCATTGGCGGTGTAGTCGATGAGGCCGCGGTAGTTGCTGTAGACCGCGTTGCGGCGCAGCTCCAGCGCCGTCGGGGCCAGCGGGTCGACGTAGGCCGGTGCAGTGGCGAGGCCCAGGCCGGTCTTGCCGAGGCCGGCGGTCAGCAGGTCCTGCGTCGCCGCCGTGCTGCCGAGCGCCGGCGCCGTGGCGGAATAGGTGACGATCGTCTGCTGCGTGATGTTCACAGGCAGGTCGTTGGTGGCGAAGTGATCGTCGCCGCCGCAGCCGCCCAGCAAGCCGCCCGCCGCGCCGAGCGCCACGGCAAGGCCCGTGGCCCTGCCCAGTGAATTGCGAATCGATTCCATGTCGTCTCCTGTGTGTGTATGACGCCGGACCGTGTGCGCTCTGGCGCAACTGCGCGTCGGGCCGCAATGAGACGACGATTCGCAGCGCGACGCACTAGCGTTTATGCCGCTGGACAGGCATCGGCCGCCGCGCCCGTTTTTGCGCTGGCTGCACGAAGTTCAGCCTGTTGAACGCTTGGAGCAAGGCCTTTCACGGGCACATCGGAGTCGGTGAGATCGAACCGGGCTGAGCGCGGCCGAGCGCGCTGCTCAGGCCAGCGCAGGCCGAAGCAGCGCCGACTCGACGATCACGTCGACACCGGC
>DAIMIM010000198.1:0-6467 GCA_036722755.1 Caldimonas sp.
GGATCCCTGATACACGGGGTTCGGCCCCAGGTCTCTTCAACTACCCGGACGATGCGCACTTGCTGGCCGACGGCACGGTGGAAAAGGGGTTCGAACCGACATGCGTGGCATCTTCGTTCGCAAGGCCATCGACGGCGACGGCGAACCCTACTGGACCTACGAAGTGCGAGGCATCATCGGCGACCTTTCGGGGGCGCTTACAAGCGTCGTAGCCCTCTGTGATGACCACTCGGGTGAATCGCTCAAACGCCAGTTCAGCCGCGACGAGTTGCGAGAGCTCGCCGAGCTCACGCCGCAGTTTGAGGGGCTGAAGGGCTTTGGGTCGTTTTCGATAGCGTCTAGACGCTGGTCTGCGTCAAGGTGCCGCGAAACATTTCCTCTAGCGCGATGAGCCTGCTCTGCGCATCGAGAAAGAGCACCGCGAAGACCTCGTGCGGGCGCCCGCCGAGCTGCAGCGACAGATAGTCCTTGACCTTGCCCGGCGTGTCGAACACCGGTTTCGCACTGAGCTCGCTGGCGACCGAGCGACGCGCCAGCTCGAGAACCGCCGCGACCTCGGCGCGCTTGGCCGTGCCGCCGAGGCCCTTCACGCGCTTGAGCTCGTCGGTGCCGGCGTGCAGCAGCCCGGACAGGCCGCCGAACGCATCGAGCAGGTTCTGGGCGAGCTGCAGCACGCTGGTGCCGGGCAGCCCGGTGCGCAGGAGCAGCGCGATCAGCTCGGCGTCGGCCAGTGCCGCAGGGCCCAGCGCGAGAAGCTTCTCGCGCGGTCGCGCCTGAGCGGGAATGTCCTTCAGCATCGGGGTTCTCTGCCTCGGCGCGCAGCAAGCGGAGCGCGGCTCGTAAAATCGCCCCAGTCTATTCGCTGAAAGCGCATCCCTTGAACCGTGTCGAGCCCGGGTCGTTCCTGACCCTCCACTACCGCCTGTCGGGGCCCGACGGCGATGCGTTCATCGACACCTTCGGCCTGCAGCCGGCGACGCTCTCGCTCGGCCGCGGCGAGCTGGCGCCGGCCATGGAGGCACGCCTGGTCGGTCTCGAAGAAGGCGCCCGCGCCTCGTTCGATCTGGTTGCCGGCGAGGCCTTCGGCGAGCGCAATCCCGATCTCGTCCAGCGCGTCAAGCGCTCGCTGCTCGACGAGCACGGCGATGCCGACGCCGACTACCGGGTCGGCGATGTCGTCCGGTTCCCCACGCCCGACGGTCAGGGCAGCTTCGCCGGCACCGTGCGCGACGTCGTCGGCGATGCGTTCGTCTTCGACTTCAACCACCCGCTCGCCGGCCGCGCGGTGACCTTCGAAGTAGAACTGATCGGAGTCCTGTGATCGAGGAAGTCGTTCTCGCCGAGCCGCGCGGCTTTTGTGCCGGCGTCGATCGCGCCATCGAGATCGTCGAGCGCGCGCTCGCCAAGTTCGGCGCGCCCATCTATGTGCGCCACGAGATCGTCCACAACACGCATGTCGTCGATGACCTGAAGACGAAGGGCGCGATCTTCATCGAGGATCTCGACGAGGTGCCGCCCGGCGCGACGCTCGTCTTCAGCGCGCACGGCGTCTCGCAGGCGGTCCGCCAGGAAGCCGCGAAGCGGGGCTTCTCCGTGTTCGATGCGACCTGCCCGCTCGTCACCAAGGTGCACGTCGAGGTCGCCAAGCTGGCCCGCGAGGGCTACGAGTTCATCATGATCGGACACAAGGGCCACCCCGAGGTCGAAGGCACGATGGGCCAGCTCGAGCGCGGCATCTATCTCGTCGAGGACGTGGCCGATGTCGAGCTTGTCGAGATCGCGCCGGGCCAGCGGCTGGCCGTCGTGACGCAGACGACGCTGTCGGTCGACGACGCCGCGCAGATCCTTGCAGCCGTGAAGCGGCGCTTTCCCGACGTGCGCCAGCCCAAGCAGCAGGACATCTGCTACGCGACGCAGAACCGCCAGGACGCGGTGAAGGTCGTCGCCCCCGGCGTCGACGTGCTGATCGTCGTCGGCAGCCCGAGCAGCTCGAACAGCAACCGCCTGCGCGAGCTCGCCGAGCGCCTCGGCGCCGATGCGTACATGGTCGAAGACGCCGATGCGTTGCAGGCCGAGTGGTTCGAAGGCAAGCGCCGGGTCGGCCTGACGGCCGGCGCTTCGGCGCCGGAGCTGCTCGTGCAGCAGGTCGTCGAGCGCTTGCGCGCGTTCGGCGCGGTCTCGGTGCGCAGTATTCCGGGTGCGCGCGAGACGGTCCATTTTCCTCTGCCGCTGGGCCTTGGCGACAGGGCCATGGGAACGCTGCTGCGCTCCTGATCGCGGCGGGCGCTCAGCCCTTTTGTCGCGGGTGGAACGTGATCGGCACGGGCGAGCCGGGTGCCTTGGCCGTCTGCGCAGCAGGGGCCGCGCGATCGCAGCCGTCGCAGGCGCAGCCGGTGGGCGCGGTCGCGTACGGCGCGAGAACCCGGGACAGGAATGGCGGCAGCGGACCGGCCAGCATCCCGCGCACGAACCAGCGGCGAAGGGCCGACGGCGCCAGCATCCATGCTGCGTAGAGCGCGCAGCAGGCAACGAGGATCGAGGCGAGAAGGGTCTGTGCCATGACGGTCAGCCGCCGAGCCAGAGCGTGGCGCGGTAGGTGATGAACGATGCGACGTAGGCCATCGCGAACAGATAGGTCGCCATGATGATCGGATAGCGCCAGGAATTTGTCTCGCGCTTGACGACGGCCAGCGTCGACATGCATTGCGGCGCGAACACATACCAGGCCAGCAGCGAGAACGCGGTCGCCAGGGACCAGCCGCGGGCGATCACGGGCGAGAGCGCGCTGGCCACCGAATCGCCGGCGGCCGACATCGAGTAGACCGTTCCCAGCGCGCCGACCGCGACCTCGCGCGCCGCCAGGCCGGGCACCAGCGCGATCGAGATCTGCCAGTTGAAGCCGATCGGCGCGAAGACGTGCTGCAGCCATCCGCCGAGCGTGCCGGCGAGGCTGTACTGGATCGCGGGGCCGGTGGCGCCGGGCGGCGGCGCAGGGAAGCTCGACAGGAACCAGAGCACGACGACGAGCGCGAAGATGATGCCGCCGACCCGGTTGATGAAGATCGTCGTCCGTTCCCAGAGGCCGAGCGCGAGGTTGCGCAGGCCCGGCATGCGGTACGGCGGCAGCTCGAGCATGAGCGGCTGGTAGCGCCGTTTGGTCCAGAAGCGCTTCAGAAGCCAGGCCACGCCCATCGCCGAGACGACGCCGGCGACGTAGAGCACGAAGAGGGTCAGGCCGCGCAGGTTGAACGGGCCGACGCTTCGCTCCGGCACGAAGGCGCCGATGATCAGCGCGTAGACCGGCAGCCGCGCCGAGCAGGTCATGAGCGGCGCGATCATGATCGTCGCCAAGCGGTCTTTCCAGTTGGCGATCGTGCGCGTCGCCATGATCCCGGGGATGGCGCAGGCGAAGCTCGAGAGCAGCGGAATGAAGGCGCGGCCCGACAGGCCCACCTTGCCCATCACGTTGTCGAGCAGGAACGCGGCGCGCGGCAGGTAGCCCGAGTCCTCGAGCAGCAGGATGAAGAAGAAGAGGATCAGGATCTGCGGCAGGAAGACGAGCACGCTGCCGGTCCCGGCGATGACGCCGTCGACGAGCAGGCTGCGCAGCGGGCCTTCGGACATGTGCGCCGTCGTCCAATTGCCGAGGCCGGCCATGGTCGCCTTGATCGCGTCCATCGGCACGTTGGCCCAGGAGAAGACGGCCTGGAACATCAGGAAGAGCACGACGCCGAGCAGCACCAGGCCCCAGACCGGATGCATGACGATGGCGTCGATGCGGGGCCGGAAGCGCTTGACCGCGGCGGCGCCTGGCGCGGCGATCGCCAGGATGCGCCGCACCTCGTTCTGCAGGTCGGCCGACGAGCGCGCCTCCCTCGGTGGCTCGGAGGCCGGGCCGCCGCTCGGCAGTGCCTTGCCGAGTTGCTCGGCGAGCAGCGTCAACAGTGCGGCGTGGCCATCCGATTTCACCGCGACCGTTTCGACGACGGGGCAGCCGAGCTCGGCCGATAGCTTGGCGACGTCGATGTGCAGCCCTGCGGCACGGGCGACGTCGGCCATGTTCAGCGCGACCATGAGCGGCCGGCCGAGCTGCGCGAGCTCGAGGACGAGACGCAGGTTCATACGCAGGTTGGTCGCGTCGACGACGGCGACGATCGCGTCCGGCGCGGCCTCGCCGTGGCGCCGGCCTTCGATGACCTCGAGCGTGATCTGCTCGTCGGGCGTGGCCGGAGCGAGGCTGTAGGCGCCGGGGAGATCGATGACCGAGACCGTTCGGCCGTTGGCCAGCCGCGTCGTGCCGATCTTGCGCTCGACCGTCACGCCGGCGTAGTTGGCGACCTTCTGCCTGGCGCCGGTCAGCAGGTTGAACAGCGCCGTCTTGCCGCAGTTCGGATTGCCGACCAGCGCAACGCTCCAGAGCGGCGCATGGTTCGCGGCATTGAGAGAGTAGACCATGTCCGGATCAGCGCTTCAGACCAGCGCCGCTCGGGTCGGCTCGACTTCGATGCACTGGGCTTCGAGCAGGCGCAGGGCGAACATCGTCTCGCCGATCAGCACCGCGATCGGCTCCCTGCCGCCCGGGCCGCGCCGCAGCAGCTGCACCGGCTCGCCGGGCAGAAAGCCGAGCTCGCCGAGGCGGCGCAGGGCGACCGCATCGATCTCGGGCGACGCGGCGACGACGCGCGCGACCGTGCCCCGCATGCCGTCGGCAAGCGTGTTCAGGGGGCAGAGTGGCGGCGTTGCGCTCATGGCGGGGGCGATGGACCTTGCGGGTTGCAAATGGGAACCATTATCAATCATATCCGCGCCCTGCGGAGAACATGGTTCTCGACCCGCTTCACGCCGGGCGTGGCGGCGGAGATTGCCCAGCTCCGTCCCTACAATCCGGGCCTTTCCTGTTCCGAGCCGCGCCATCGCGGCGCAGCCTTCCATGCTCGACATCACGCTCCTGCGCAAGGATCTGGCGAGCGTCGTTGCGCGTCTCGAGACGCGCAAGTCGCCGCAGACCTTTCTCGACGTCGCGCGTTTCACCGCGCTCGAAGGCGAGCGCAAGTCCCTGCAGACGCGCACCGAGGAGCTGCAGGCGCGCCGCAATGCGCTCTCGCGCGACATCGGCAAGCTGAAGGGGCAGGGCGGCGACGCGTCGGCGGCGATGAGCGAGGCCGCCGGCATCGCCGATGAGCTCGCGCAATGCGCGGCGCGACTCGAGCAGGTGCAGGCCGAGCTCAACGAGCAGCTCATGGCGCTGCCGAACCTGCCCGATGCGAGCGTGCCGGTGGGGCCCGACGAGCACGCGAATGTCGAGGTGCGCCGCTGGGGAACGCCGCGCGAGTTCGGATTCGCGCCGAAGGACCACGTCGATCTCGGCGTGCCGCTCGGCATGGATTTCGACACCGGCATCAAGCTCTCGGGCTCGCGCTTCACGTTCCTGCGCGGGCCGATGGCGCGCCTGCATCGCGCGCTCGCGCAGTTCATGCTCGACACGCAGACGACCGAGCACGGCTACACCGAGTGCTGGACGCCCTACATCGTCGACCGCGAGGTGCTCGAAGGCACCGGCCAGCTGCCGAAATTCAAGGACGACATGTTCTGGGTCTCGCGCGGCGGCGACGCGGCCGCGCCCGAGCAATACCTGATCTCGACCTCGGAGATCTCGCTCACCAATTCGGTTCGCCAGCAGGTGCTCGCCGCCGACGCGCTGCCGATCAAGCTGACCGCGCACACGCCGTGCTTTCGCTCCGAGGCCGGCAGCGCCGGTCGCGACACGCGCGGCTTCATCCGCCAGCACCAGTTCGACAAGGTCGAGATGGTGCAGATCGTCCATCCCGAGACCAGCGCCGCGGCGCTCGAGGACATGGTCGGCCACGCCGAGAGGGTCTTGCAGAAGCTCGAGCTGCCGTATCGCGTCGTGCTGCTCTCGACCGGAGACATGGGGTTCGGCGCGACCAAGACCTACGACCTCGAGGTCTGGGTGCCGGCGCAGAACATGTTCCGCGAGATCAGCTCGGTGTCGAACTGCGAAGCCTTCCAGGCGCGGCGCATGCAGACGCGTTTCAAGTCGGCGCAAGGCAAGAACGAGCTCGTGCACACGCTCAACGGCTCGGGCCTGGCGGTGGGTCGCGCGCTCGTCGCCTTGCTCGAGAACTTCCAGAACGCCGACGGAAGCATCGCCATTCCGGTCGCCTTGCGCCCCTATCTCGGCGGTCTGGCGGAACTGCGCGCGTGACGACGGAGCACGCGCAAGCGCTGCTTGCCGCCTACGACGCAGCGCGCCTGCTGCCGCTCATCACCGCCGGCGAGCCGGGCTTCGTGCTCGGCGATGCGTTCGGCGTCGCCGACCGGATCCGGTCGCTGCGCCTTGCGCGCGGCGAGAGGACGCTCGGCTACAAGATCGGCTTCACCAACCGCAGCATCTGGGACCGCTACGGCGTGCACGCGCCGATCTGGGGCCCGATCTGGAACACGAC
>DAIMIM010000199.1:0-6455 GCA_036722755.1 Caldimonas sp.
GCGTTGTTGCGCGGCGTGTCGAGGTTGTCGGCGTAGTGCAGCGTCGTGAGCATGTTCTGCGCCGCGGCGCCTTGCGCCTCGAGCGTGCCGTCGGTGAGAAAGCCAGGCCCGTAGAGCGGGATCGTCTTGTTGAGGCCGGCCGCCGCATAGTCCTTGACGAACTTGACAGCGCCGCCGCCGGCGAAAAAGGCGTAGACCGCGTCGGGCTTTTGCGCCGCGATCTCGGTGAGCAGGGCCTGGAACTCGACGGTCGGGAAGGGCACGTTCAGGTCCTTGGTGACCTTGCCGCCGCTCTTCTCGAGGCCCTCGGCGAAGCCCTTCACCGACTCGGCGCCGGCGGCGTAGTTCCAGGTGATCGTCATCGCCTTCTTCACGCCCTTGGCGCCGGCGACGACGCCCATCGCATAGCCCGGCTGCCAGTTGCTGAACGAGCTGCGCACGATGTTGGCAGCGCACATCGGCCCGGTGATCGCGTCGGCGCCGGCGTTAGGAATGACGAGCAGCGTGTTGCTGTCCTTGGCCGCCTTGGCCATCGCCAGGGCGACACCCGAGTGGACGGTGCCGACGAGCACGTCGACGTTGTCTCGCTTGATGAGCTTGTTGACGTTGTCGGTCGCCTTCGCCGGCTCGGATTCGTCGTCGACCTTGAAGTACTGGATCTCGCGGCCGCCGAGCTTGCCGCCCTGCTCCTGCACGTAGAGCTTGAAGCCGTTCTCGATGGCCGTTCCGAGCGCCGCGTAGGTGCCCGAGTAGGGAAGCATCAGGCCGATCTTGATCGGCCCGCTCGACGGTTGCGCCTGCGCGCCGAGCGCGGTGAGCCCGGCCAGCAGCATGGCGGCGGATGCAAGGGCGGTTCGGCGTGTGCTCGTGGTCGTGCGCATCGGGTGTCTTCCAGTCATGGATCGTTGTGTTCGAGGATGAAGCGACCGGCTTCGCGCGACAGCGTCGCCGATTGATCGCGATGCGGTGAGTGTCCGCATTCGGGGATTGCGAGCAAGCGGGTTTTCGGCAATCGACGCGCGATGGCGCGAATCTGCTCGAGCGTGCCGTACGCGTCGTCCTCGCCCTGCACGGCAAGCACCGGCGCAGTGATGGTCTCGATCTCTCGCTCGATATTCCAGTCGAGAAAGTGCGGGTTCAGCCACGCCTCGTTCCAGCCGCGAAACGCCGAGTCCGGCTCGTCGTGATAGCGCGCGAGCCGCTCGCGCAGGCCGGTCGATTCGTAGGCGTCGCGCGCTTCGAGGATGCTGGTGATCGAGACATCCTCGACGAACAGGTGCGGCGCCACGACGACGACGCCGGCTGCCGCGTGGCGCGCCGCGTGCAGCAGGGCGATGGTGCCGCCGTCGCTGTGCCCGAAGAGCCACGGCCGCTCGATGCCGACTTCGGCGAACAGCGCGGGCAGCACCTCGTCGGCTTGGCGCTGCATGAAGTCGGGCTGCCAGCGCTCGCCGCGCGGCTTCGGCGTCGAGCGGCCGTAGCCGGGGCGAGAGAAGACAAAGCCCGAGAGCCCATGCGCGGCGCAGAAGCACTCCGGAAAATCTCTCCACATCGCGACCGAGCCGAGGCCCTCGTGCAGGAAGACGACGGGCGGGATGGTCGATCGCGCGTCGCCAACCCATTGGTACTCGATGCGCTGCGGCGTGCCGCGCCAGTCGATGTCGGCGAAGCGGGTCGACGAATCGATGTCGCCTGCGCTCATCCCTTCGCCCGCTCTCGCTCGCGCAATCGAAAGCGCTGGATCTTCCCGGTCGCCGTCTTCGGCAGCTCGTCGATGAACTCGAACGAGCGCGGATATTTGTAGGGCGCGAGCCGCTCCTTGACGAAGGCCTTGAGCTCCGCGTCGCTGGTCGCGTGACCCGGCTTGACGACGACGAAGGCCTTCGTCTTGGTCAGCCCGTCGGCGTCCTCGATGCCGATCACCGCCGACTCGAGCACGGCCGGGTGCTGCATCAGCGTCGATTCCACTTCGAAGGGCGAGACCCAGACGCCGCTCACCTTCAGCATGTCGTCGCTGCGGCCGGCATAGGTGTAGTAGCCGTCGGCGTCGCACGAATACTTGTCGCCGCTGCGCGTCCAGCCGCCCTGGAAGGTGTCGCGCGAGCGCTCGCGATCGCGCCAGTACAAGAGCGCCGAGCTCGGCCCCTTGATGAACAGATCGCCGACTTCGCCCGTGGCGACCGGGCGGCCGTCGTCGCCGCGCAGCTCGACCTTGTAGCCTTCGACCGGCTTGCCGGTGCTGCCGTAGCGAACGTCGCCGGGGCGGTTGGAGATGAAGATGTGCAGCATCTCGGTCGAGCCGATGCCGTCGATGATGGCGGCGCCGAAATGCGTCTCGAATCGTTGCCCGATCTCGGCGGGCAAGGCTTCGCCGGCCGAGGAGCACATGCGCAGGCGCACCGCCTCGCGCGCCGGCAGCGCCGGCGAGGCGAGCATGCCGGCGAAGCCGGTCGGCGCGCCGAAGAAGACGGTCGGCCGCGTCGCCGCATCGGCCGCTGTCCAGCGCTTGAAGACCGCATCGGGCGTCGGCCGCTCGGCCATCAGGACGACGCTGGCGCCGACCGACAGCGGAAACGTCAGCGCGTTGCCGAGGCCGTATGCGAAGTAGAGCTTGGCCGCGGAAAAGCACACGTCGCTTTCGGCGAGGCCGAGCACCGGCCGGGCATAGAGCTCGGCCGTCCACCACAGGTTGGCGTGGGTGTGCACCGTGCCCTTCGGCTGGCCGGTCGAGCCCGACGAATAGAGCCAGAAGGCCGGGTCGTCGCGGTGCGTGGACGCGGGCGCGGCGAGCGGCGCATGCTCGTCGATGAGGACAGCGAAGTCGATCGCCCCGCTCGGCAGCGCAGCCATCGGCTGCGTGACCACCAGGTGCTTGACCTCGGTCGGCGCCTTGGCCATCGCCGCCGTCAGCGTCGGCAGCAATGCCGCCGAGACCAGCGCCGCCTGGGCGCGGCTGTGCCCGAGCATGAAGGCGTAGTCGTCGGCGGTGAGCAGCGTGTTGACGGCGACCGGCACGACGCCCGCATACAGGCAGCCAAGGAACGAGATCGGCCACTCGTTGCAGTCGAGCATGAGCAGCAGCACCCGCTCCTCGCGATGCACGCCGAGGGCCAGCAGGGCGGCCGCGAGGCGACGCGCCTTCGACTCGAGCTCGCCGTACGACAGACGGCCGCGGTCGTCGACGAAGGCGAGCTTGCCGGCCCGTTGCGCGTTGGCCGCGAACAGGTGGGCCGCGAAATTGAAGAGCGCTGGCGGGTTCATCGCAGGGACGATAAGTTGCGTAGCGGATCGCTGTCAAGCAATATACTGCATCATGGCGACGACCAAGCATGCTCCAGCGCCCAAGACCCGGGCCAGGGCCAAAGTGAAGGCCAAGGGCAAGACCAAGGAGCCGTTCCTCATCGCCCTCGGCGAGCGCGTGCGCCTGCTGCGGGCGCGGCGCGGCCTCACGCGCAAGGGCGTGGCGCTGGCGTCCGGTGTCTCGGAGCGCCACCTGGCCAACCTCGAATACGGCATCGGCAACGCCTCGATCCTGGTGCTTCTGCAGGTTGCCACCGCGCTCGACTGCTCGCTCGCCGAGCTGGTCGGCGACATGACCACCAGCACGCCCGAGTGGCTGATGCTGCGCGAGCTGCTGCAGGGCCGAGGCGATGCCGATGTGCGGCGCGCGCGGGTGGCGCTCGCCGGCCTGTTCGGCAACGGCCATGCCGATCCGGCGCGCAGCCGGCGCATCGCCCTGGTGGGCCTGCGCGGCGCCGGCAAATCGACGCTCGGCCCGATGTTGGCCGACGCGCTCGACGCGCCCTTCGTCGAGCTGAGCCGAGAGATCGAGACGATCGCCGGCTGCAGCGTTCGCGAGATCCACGATCTCTACGGAACGGCCGCGTACCGTCGCTACGAACGCCGCGCGCTCGACGCCACTGTCAAGGCGCACCCCGCGGCGGTGATCGCCACGCCGGGCGGCATCGTCGCCGAGCCGGCCACGTTCCACCAGCTGCTCAAGCACTGCACCGCCATCTGGCTGCAGGCTTCGCCCGAAGAGCACATGGGCCGCGTCGCGGCGCAGGGCGACACGCGGCCGATGGCGGCGAGCCGCGAGGCGATGGACGACCTGCGGCGCATCCTGGCCGGCCGCGCCGCCTTCTATTCCAAGGCCGACGCCGCGCTCGATACCAGCGGCCGCACCGTCGCGCAAAGCTTCAAGGCACTGGCCAGGCTCGCCGCCGGGTTGCCAGACATGCAGCAGATTGCATCTGCCGTTTGACCTCATTGCAATACATGCACTATCATGCATAAAGCGCCCTCGAACGGTGTCGTCGAGGTGCGCGAAGGAGACCCGCCATGTCCAGCCCGCCCCGCGTCGACTACCGCACCGATCCCTCGCAGTACCGCCACTGGAAGCTCGCCGCCGAAGGCACGCTGGCGCGCCTGACGCTCGACATCGCCGAAGACGCCGGGATCCGCCCCGGCTACAAGCTCAAGCTCAACAGCTACGACCTCGGCGTCGACGTCGAGCTCGCAGATGCGCTCAACCGCATCCGCTTCGAGCATCCGCAGGTGCGCTCGGTGATCGTCACCAGTGGCAAGGACCGCGTCTTCTGCTCGGGCGCCAACATCTTCATGCTCGGCGTCTCGAGCCACGCCTGGAAAGTGAACTTCTGCAAGTTCACCAACGAGACCCGGAACGGCATCGAAGACACGTCGGCGCACTCCGGCATCAAGTTCGTCGCCGCCGTGAACGGTGCCTGCGCGGGCGGCGGCTACGAGCTGGCGCTGGCCTGCGACGAGATCGTCCTCGTCGACGATCGCTCGTCATCGGTGTCGCTGCCCGAGGTGCCGCTGCTCGGCGTGCTGCCCGGCACCGGCGGCCTGACGCGCGTGACCGACAAGCGCAAGGTCCGCCACGACCTCGCCGACATCTTCTGCACATCGGTCGAAGGCGTGCGCGGGCAGCGTGCCGTGGAGTGGCGGCTGGTCGATGCGGTCGCCAAGCCGGCGCAGTTCGCAGCGGTCGTGCATGAGCGCGCGGAGAAACTGGGCGCGACGAGCACGCGGTCGGGCGATGCGAAGGGCGTGGTGCTGGCGAAGATCGAGCGCGACGAGACCGACGCGTCGATCCGCTACGCGCATGTCGACGTCGCGCTCGATCGCGACAAGCGCACCGCGACCATCATCGTCAAGGCGCCGGCCGGCACGCAGCCGGCCGACATCGCCGCGATCGAAGCCGCCGGCGCCGCCTGGTGGCCGCTCGCCATGGCGCGCCAGCTCGACGACGCGATCCTCACCCTGCGCACCAACGAGCTCGAGCTCGGCACCTGGATCCTGAAGACCGAAGGCGACGCGGCCGCGGTGCTCGCTGCCGACGCCACCATGCTCGCGCACCGGGAGCACTGGCTGGTGCGCGAGACGATCGGCATGCTGCGCCGCACCTTCGCGCGGCTCGACGTTTCCTCACGCACCCTCTTCGCGCTGATCGAGCCGGGCTCGTGCTTCGCCGGCCTGCTCGCCGAGCTCGCCTTCGCGGCCGACCGCACCTACATGCTGGCCTTGCCCGACGACGCCGTGCACGCACCCAAGCTGCAGCTCGACGATTTCAACTTCGGCCTGCTGCCGATGGTCAACGAGCAGTCGCGCCTGCAGCGCCGCTTCCACGACGAGGCCGAACCGCTCGATGCGGCTCGCGCCGTCGCCTCCCGCGCGGCGCGAGGCAACGCGTCGAATGCCACGCAAGGCGCCGCTGGCCGCGCCCTCGACGCCGACGCCGCCCTCGCGCTCGGCCTCGTCACCGCCGCGCCCGACGACATCGACTGGACCGACGAGATCCGCATCGCCCTCGAAGAGCGCGCCGCGATGTCGCCGGATGCGCTGACCGGCCTCGAAGCCAACCTGCGCTTCGCCGGCAAGGAGAACATGGCCACGCGCATCTTCGGCCGCCTCACCGCCTGGCAGAACTGGATCTTCCAGCGGCCCAACGCCGTCGGCGAGAAGGGCGCGCTCAAGGTCTACGGCACCGGCGAGAAGGCGGGCTTCGATTTCACGCGCGTCTGAGCCGATCGCTCGCCGCACCACGCGACCCCACGCACACGAGACGACCATGTCCATCGACTACAGCCAGAAGATTCCCAACAACGTCAACCTCGCCGACGACCGGACGCTGCAGCGCGCGCTCGAGCAGTGGCAGCCGAACTTCGTGAACTGGTGGGACGACGTCGGCCCCACAGGCTCGACCGACCACGAGGTCTACCTGCGCACCGCCACCAGCGTCGATCCGCAAGGCTGGGCCCACTTCGACCACGTGAAGATGCGCGACTACCGCTGGGGCATCTTCCTCAACCCCGGCGACGCGAACCGGCAGATCCACTTCGGCGACCACAAGGGCGAGACCGCCTGGCAGGACGTGCCCGGCGAGCACCGCGCCAACCTGCGCCGCATCATCGTCACGCAAGGCGACACCG
>DAIMIM010000200.1:0-6454 GCA_036722755.1 Caldimonas sp.
CCTGAATGCCGCGCGCGCCCAGGCCGCCGAAATCGTTGCCGGGTGCGATGCCGAAGACAACTTCCGTGTCGGCGCCGTCGCGCACAAGCTCAAGGCCTCGTCGCGATCGGTCGGCGCCTTGGCGCTCGGTGATCTGTGCGCCGAGCTCGAGAACGCGAGCCACGCCGGAAGCCGTGCCGAGATCGCCGAGCGGTGCGTCCAGTTCGAACGTGCGATGCACGCGGTCGAGGCCTGTATCGTCGACACACTTGCCGAGCGCGTGGCTTGACGGCTCTTCGCAGGCGGCATCGCGAGTCTTCTGCGCCGGTCGCGCAGGCCTTTCAGACGGCGCTCGCTCAGCGCGCCTCGTCTTTCTCGGCAACGACGTGCCGCAGCTTGCCGGCCGTCTCGATCAGCACGGCCTGCAGCGCGACCGCAGTTGCGGCCATTTCCGCCGTCACTGCTGCGCCATCCCCGAGCCGCTCCACCGCAGCGGCCAGTTCCTCGAGTCGCGTGGCGCCAATCGAAGCGCTCGCGCCGCGCAACGAATGGCCCGCGCTGGCCAGATCGGCGACGCAATCTGCGGCGAGAGCCTGATCGATCTGCGGCATCCCCCCGGCATACAGGGTGGCGAAGTGGCGGAGCACGCGAAGATAGGTCTCCGCGTGGCCATCGAAGAGTCGCAGGCCGCGGTCGACGTCGAGCCCGTCGATGGCGTCGAGCCGAGCCCGCAACGCGGCCAAGGGTTGCGGCGCGAGCACCGATTCGGCCGCGGACTCCGGCCCTGCGACCCGTCCTGTCGGCGCGCTGGCGCCGCGCTCCGGCAGCCAGCGCAGTAAGGTCGCGTAGAGCGCTTCGGGATCGACCGGCTTGGCGACGTGGTCGTTCATCCCGGCCGCGAGGCACGCGTCGCGATCCTCGTCGAACGCGTTGGCGGTCATCGCGACGATGGCAACCGTGCACCCGGTCGGCGTCGCCCGCAAGGTGCGCGTCGCCTGCAGGCCGTCGACTTCGGGCATCTGCACGTCCATCAGGATGAGGTCGTAGGCGTGCGCCTGCGCCATCGCGACCGCCTCGGCACCGTTCGAAGCAACGTCGACCGCGAGGCCGGCCGAGCGCAACAACTCGACGGCGACCTCCTGGTTGATGACGTTGTCTTCGGCGAGCAGGATCTGCGCCCCGCGATGCGTCGCCTGCAAGGTGCGCATCCCGTCGTCGGTCGATAGCGGCGAGGATGGCCGCGCACCGCGCGAGGTGCCCGCGAGGAGCGCTTCGGTCAGCGCGTCATGCAGCGTCGATACCGAGACCGGCTTGACCCGCACGGTGCGGATGCCTTGTCGGCGCGCCGCGGCCCACATCTGTTCGTCGTCGTGCGCGGTCACGATCACGCAGCGCAGAGACGGCCGGCGTCCGCCGGCATTGAGGCGCCGGAAGGTCTCGATGCCGTCGATGCCCGACATCTTCCAGTCGAGCACGCAGACCGCGTACGGGTCGGCCGCGGCATCGGCGGCGTCGGCCAACGCGATGGCCTCCTCGCCGGACGCGACGGCGTCGACGCGAAGACCGAGCGACCGGAGCATCTCGGCCAGGGCTTCGCGAGCTTCGGGCAGGTCGTCGGCGAGCAGGCCGCGCGAACCGCTGAGCAGGACGTCGCGCGCTGGCTGGGCGTCCTGTCGCGCGAGTCCCAGCCGCGCGCTGAACCAGAACGTACTGCCGACCCCCGGCTCGCTCCGCACGCCCGTCTCGCCGCCCATCAGGGCGGCCAGCTTCCGTGTGATCGACAAGCCCAGCCCGGTACCACCGAAGCGCCGCGTGGTCGAACTGTCGGCCTGCTCGAAGGCGGAAAACAGGGCCGCAAGCTTTTCCGGCGCGATGCCGACGCCGGTATCGTGGACCTCGAAGCGCACGAGCAGCGAGTCGGGCCGACGTTCCAGAATGTCGGCACGCAACGCGACCGAGCCTTTCGCAGTGAACTTGACAGCGTTGCTGAGCAGATTGAGCAGCGCCTGCGACAGCCGTGTCGCGTCGCCACGCAGCATCCGCGGCAGGTGGTCGGTGTCGATGACGAGCTCGAGGCCCTTCGCGCGAGCGCTGTCGGCGACCAGCGAGCAGACGCGCGTCAGCATCGGGTCGAGCGCGAAATCGATGGCCTCCAGCTTGAGCTTGCCGGACTCGATCTTCGACAGGTCGAGGATGTCGTTGATCACGGTAAGCAGGTGGTGTGCCGCGTCGGAGACCTTGCCCAGGCGCTCGCGCTGCGCCGGCTCGCTCGAGTCGCGCCGCAGAAGATGGGTCAAGCCGATGATGGCGTTCATCGGCGTTCGGATCTCATGACTCATGTTGGCGAGGAACGCGCTCTTCGCGACCGTGGCCGCTTCGGCGCGGTTGCGCGCGTCGGTCAGCTCCTGATTCATCAGGTGCAGGCGCAATTCGGCCTTCTTCATCTCGGAGATGTCGGAGGCCAGCGCGAAGAACCCGCGCACTTCGTCGCCGTTCCAATCGGGGATGAAGTGAATCGACGCATGGGCCAGGTCACCATCGGCCTTCTTTTCCTCCCACTGGAAATGCTGCGGTTCGCCGGCCAGCACGGCGCTGATTTGCGGCCAACCTTTGCTGTAGCGCTCGCGGCCGAAGACATCCTCCATCGTCCGGCCGATGAGCTCCTCGCGCGTCAGGCCGAACCATTCGCAGTAGGCGCGGTTGACGAAGCCGCAGGTCGTGTCGCGATTCCAGTACGCGATCCGCCCCGGGATGTTGTCGGCCAACATGCGCAGAAACGCTTCCGCATCGGACAAGGCAAGATTGGCTTGCCGCAGGTCGGCCGAACGCTCGGCGACCATCTCCTCGAGATGATCGCGATGCCGCGCGAGCTCGGCCTCGTCGCGTTTACGCTCGCTGATGTTCGAATGAACCACCACCGCCCCGCCCGCCGACGTCTTGAGCGGCGTGACGCTCATCTGGAACCAGCGCTCTTGGCCAGGCGCATCGCAGGTGTACTCGAGGGCATAGCTCTCGCGCGTGCCGGCGAGGACGGACTCGATGCCCTCGGCCGCCGCCATCGCTTCGTCAACCGAAGCGCCGGTCGCGCTGCGGCAGACCGCCAGGTAGTCGGCGCCGACACTCCAGCGAGGGGAAGGTCCTGCACCCAGACCGTTCTCGAGCGCGAACTGCTCCCAGGCCGCATTGACGGTGAGGATGACGCCGTTTCGATCCAGCACCGCCATGTGATTGAGGACCGAGTTCCCGATAGCCCGCACGAACGCGGCGGCCTCGCGCAGCTTCGCCTCCGCTATGGTGCGCTCGGTCATGTCGCGGGCGATCTTCGACACGCCGACGACCGCTCCCGAAGCATCGCGTATCGGCGAGATGTTGAGGGACACCGGCACGAGCTGGCCGTCCTTGCGCAAGCGCATCGTCTCCAGGCTCGAGACGCGCTCGCCCCGGCTGACGGCATCCAGAATGCGAACTTCCTCGGCAGGCCGATCCGGCGGGATGAGCACCGATATGTCGCGGCCGAGGATTTCGCCGGCCGAATAGCCGAAAAGCTGCTCGGCGCCCGGGTTCCAGCTGACGACTATTCCGTCGAGGGTCTTGCCGATGATGGCATCGGTCGAGCCAGCCGCGATCGACTCGAGCAGCTGGAGCGCCCGCAGCTTTTCCGCCTGTTCGGCCTGCGCGCCATGCTGCAGCGCCAGACGAGCGCGCAAGGCATAGAGCCCGAAACCGGCCGCCAGGAGTGCCACGAAGGCCACGCCGGCAATCCATGCCGCGTCGCGCCACGCACCGGCATAAACCTCGGACTGTTCGATCGTGCAGACAAGATACCAGTCGGTTCCCTCCACCGGACGCACCACGCCGAGGACCGGCCTGCCGGTGAAATCGTGCGCCTCGACCGCGACACCGGCAGGCGCCTTGCCGCTGATGACCAGTGCAGCCAACAGCCCGGGCGTCGCCAGCGCGACGCCGCGCCCTCCGAAGATGCCGATCAGGCGGTCGCCGGATCGCCGCACCAGCACCGAGCCCGCGCTACGGCTGGGCACCGGCCATGCGCGCAGGGTCCGGAAGAGGTAGTCGTTCGGATCCGATCGCAGCACCACCGCGCCGCGCGCCGGCTTGCCGGTCGCATTGAGCGGTGCCACGACATCGATCCGTGGCGCGGGGCTCGGACCGCCATAGCCGTAGGCGTCCGAGAGTTGCGTCTCGCCGCTGGCAAGGGCACGGCGAGCCACGGCCTTCAGCTCTGCGGGGGTGTCGAGCGCGATGCCGGGCTCGGCCGCGATGACGTCTCCCTGCTCGTCGACGATCAGCACGCTGTGCAGATCATTGAATACTCTGAACTCGGTGAGGCGCCCGAGCAACCGGTCGCGACTCGACAGGTCGGCTTCGTCGCGCCAGCGGCGATACTGGTCGGCGAACTCCCGACTGCTGGCCACGAACCTCGCCTCGTTTCTGCGATCGGCAAACCAGAATGCGACCTGTTCCAGGCGCAGATCGGCTATCGCCTCGATGCGCAGGGCCTCGCTGCGGCGCTGCTGATCGAAGGAGACTGCAACGGCAATGGCCGCCAGGATGGCGACGATCAGCGCGAACAGCGCGAACAGCGCATAGAGCCAGAACCAGCGCGCCGGGCTCGCAAGAGCTACGTCCGAATCACCTGGACTGGAATTCGGACTCGCGAAAGTGATCACGAAGCGATGATGCTACGTTGCCACGGGCGAGAGCGACGGGAAATTGGCGCCGACGCCAACTTCAGCTGAATTCTGGAAATTTCCCCTGTCTGGCCATGGCGGCAGACTCAGGATCTTGCGCACCACCCGAGTCTCAACGAACGAACTGCGACAGCTTTGTCAGGAGACCTTCTCGCGTGAACGGCTTGACGATGAACCCTGCCGCGCCGGCGGCCTTGCTACGCTCGATCGTTTCGCGTGTCGCCTCGCCCGTCAGCATGATGATCGGGATGTGCGCGAGCGTCGGGCTGGCCTTCAGCCATTCGGTCAACGTCAGCCCGTCCATGCCCGGCAGGTTGACGTCCATCAGGATCACGGCCGGGTGTCTGCGCCGCAGCAGCGTCAGCACGCCCGGCGCATTCACTGCGAACGCGAGGTCGTAGGCCTGCTGCTCGAGCGCCTTGCCGATGAGCTTGGCCGCGAACGCGTCGTCTTCGACGACGAGGACGAACGGCCGGGGCGGCTCGAGCTTGCTGGCCAGGGCATGGGCGTCGGCCACGTGCGGAGCGACGTCGGCACGGAAACCCTGAGTCCACTCGGAAACTGGCGCCAGGCTCTCGCGCGAAGCCGCCAGGGCACGCCTGACTTTCTCATTCGCCGGCGCCGCGGCGACTTCGCGCTCGGCGCTCGCCAGCGACGCCTGGGCCGCAGCGACGTGACGCATTCCCTGGTCGAGCCGCCGTTCGACGACCGCTCCGAGCGCCTGCGCACTTTGCGCGTGGGCTGCGATTTCCGTTCGGTTCGGCACTTGGTCGCGCTCCGCCGCAAGCCGGCGAAACGCGTTCCACACGGCCATGACGAGGCGATGCGCGTCGTGCGCCTGCGGCCAATAGAGCACGTAGTCGTCGAAATGGTCCTTCTTGCACAGGTCGACCACAGCGCGCACTTCGTCGTGCGAACAGAGGATGACGGTGCGGTGCGGGTGAACGCGGGCAAGGTTGCTCAGACGCAGCAAGCCGAGGCAGTAGGCTTGCGCCTTCTCGAGCGAATCGAAGGCGAGGACGATGACGTCGGGCCGTGCGCGCTCGAAATCGGCGACGCTGAGCTCGCTGCGCAGCGATACCTCGACGTGATCGAACTCTTCGCCTAGCAGGCTCGATACCTGCGTCGCGTCGGCGCTGTCGTCGCCGGCGACCAGGATGCGGCAGGCCTTCGGCTGCGCGTTCACACCGGCGCCTCGTCGATGGGGGTCGCCGCTGGCGCAGGCGGCGGCAGCCATCTCGCGATCGTGCTGCGCAACGCAGCCAGACTCACCGGCTTGGTCAGGCACCCGTCCATGCCGGCAGCAAGACAGCGTGCTGCGTCAACGTCCGAGCCTCCGGCGGTCAGCGCGACGATCGGCATGTGGCCGGATCGCTCCTCGGCGCGAATGACGGCGGCGAGCGCGAAGCCGTCGAGGCCGGGCATCTGCAGGTCGGTGAGTAGCAGCGCGAATCCGCCCCGGCGCCAGGCTTCGGCGGCGCGCTGGCCGTCCTCGCAGGCGACGGCCTGGCAATCGAGCAGTTGGAGTTGATACAGCAGGAGCTCGCGACTGATCGCGTTGTCTTCGGCGACCAGGACGGCGCGGCTGCCAGCGGTTGCTCGCATGGTCTTACTCTGCGGGAAAGAGACGCGGCGCGGCGCGGCGCAGCTTCTCGCCGAGGATGGCGCCGGTGAAGGGCTTGACGATGTAGCCGGCAGCGCCCCCCTGGGCGCAGCGGACGATGTCGTCCTTCTTCGCCTCGGCGGTCACCATGAGAACGGGCAGG
>DAIMIM010000201.1:0-6433 GCA_036722755.1 Caldimonas sp.
CGGCTGGTCGACGACATCGAAAAGCTCATCAATAAGAAGATCGAGGTCGAGCCGCTGGAGCTCGACGACGATGCTCCGGCCCGTCGGCCGTTTCGCGAGCGTCCGCGGGCCGACGACGAATCGCCCGCCCGAGCCGATGCCGACCTGCGCGAGTCGCGCGACTCCCGCGAACCGCGAGCGCCTGCGTCGCGGCCGCCGCGCGAGCCGCATCGGCCGCCGAGCGATCCGTTCTTCGACCAGCCCTACGAGCCGAGCTCGGGCGACGTCCAGCCCGCCTGGGAGCAGCGTGCAACCGCGCCGACGAGCCGCGGCTTGTCGCCGAACATCAAACCGAAGAAGAAGGTTGCAGCGCTGTTCGGCGCCAAGGTGCCCGAGACAGAATCGTCCTGACGGCGTTGAGCCTTCGCGCGCTAGCGCGACGCGAGGAACGCGAACACGGCAGGCAAGTCGTTGGTGATCGCGATTGGCTGGCGCCGCCACGCGGCGATCGAATCGCTGCGCGTGAAGCCCGAGCCGAGCGTCAGGCCGACGCTCACCGACAGGGTCGTCTGCGCACCGAGCTGCGCGATCAGCGCATCGAGCAACGCGGCATTGCGGTAGGGCGTCTCGATCAGCAGTTGCGTCTGGCGCTCGCGCCGTGAAGTCGCTTCGAGCTCGCGGATGCGTGCCGCCCGCTCGTCGATGGCTACCGGCACGTAACCCACGAACGCAAAGCTCTGGCCATTCATGCCGCTGGCGGCCAGGGCGAGCGTGATCGCGCTGGCGCCTGGCAGCGAGCGAACGGCAATGCCGGCGGCGTGGGCTGCCGCGACGAGGTCGGTGCCGGGATCGGCCAGCGCTGGCAGCCCGGCTTCGGAAAGCAGCCCAACGTCGTGGCCTTCGTGCGCTGGCGCGAGCAGCGATGCCACTTCTGCAGGCGCTGTCGACGCTGACTTGCCTTTGTTCGGCCGCGGCAGCTCGATGATCGACAGCTCCTGCAACGGATGCGACAACGGGCAGACCGCATCGACGCGCTTCAGGAATGCGCGTGTCGTCCTGGCGTTCTCGCAGGCCCAGTGCTGCAGGAGCGCGGCGATCCGAATCGCGCTCAGAGGCAGCAGCTCGTCGAGGCGCGCCGATTCACCGGCGACGCCGAAGTCGAGCGTGTTCGGAACCAGCCAGAGCGAGCCGAGGGCCGTCATGGCGCTTTCTCGGGGCTGCTAGAGACAGCCGAATTTGCCGATGCCAGCGGATCCAGGCCGGCACGGCGCAGCAGCGCGCAGGTGCGGATGAGCGGCAGGCCGATGATGGCGGTCGGATCGTCCGACTCGATCGAGTCGAGCAGGGCGATGCCGAGGGTCTCGACCTTGGCGCTGCCGGCGCAATCGTAGGGTTGCTCGGCGCGAAGATAGCGCTCGATGTCCGCATCGCTCAGCGCGCGGAACGTGACGGCGACGGATGCGACCTCGCACGAGCGAAAGCCGGTCGCAGCGCACACGACCGCGACAGCGGTATGGAAGACGACGCGGCGGCCGCGCATCGCCTGCAACTGCAGCGTCGCCTTCGCGTGGTTGCCCGGCTTGCCGAGCGTCGACCCGTCGAGCTCGGCGATCTGGTCCGAGCCGATGACGATGGCGTCGGGGTCGTCGCGTGAAGCTGCATCGGCCTTCGCCAATGCCAGGCGGAGCGCGAGCGCGAGCGGGGCTTCGTCGCCGCGTGGCGACTCCTCCACGTTCGGCGCGACCACGTCAAATTCCAGCCGCAGACGCTGCAGCAACTCCCGCCGATACGGCGATGTCGATGCGAGGACAAGTCGTCGCGCCGGCGAAGAGCGTGAATCTGCGCGCATGGTCGATTCTCCCATCGGCGCCGGTACGGCCTCTGCCTCGTACACTCAAGCCATGACAAGCAGGCGATCATTGGACCCGAAGCGGCTCGATATCGCGGCGTTGGCTGCAGAAGCGGGGTCGTTGACCGGCGACTGGCCGCTTTCAGCCTTGCCGCGGCTGGCCGAGGCACAGGTCCGGCCGATCGGCCCGGGCCCGCTTGCGGACATCCGGTGGCAGGCCAACGGTTCTCGGGCCGTGCTTCAGGGGGCCGGCATGCAGCCGGCCCTCCATCTCGTCGCCGAGACGACGGCCACGCTCGAGTGCCAGCGCTGTCTTCACCCGATGGCCTGGCCCCTCCATGCCGAACGGACCATCTTCTTCATCGAAGGCGAGGACGCCGCTGCCGCGCTCGACGCCGAGGTCGAAGACGACGTTCTGGCATTGGCGCCGGCGATCGACTTGCGCTCGCTCATCGAGGACGAGCTTCTCCTCGCCCTGCCAATCGTGCCACGCCACGATGTCTGTCCGGAGCCGCTCGTCGCGCCGCCGGATGATCCCGAGACATCGGTCGAGAAGGAGAACCCGTTCGCCATACTGGCCGCCTTGAAGCGCGGTGGCCGGCCCACCTGAGGATCGGCGTCTCGCTGCTACAATGTCGGGCTTTTCGCGGACGGCTGAACGCCTGTTCCTATTCCGACCGCGCCGCCTGCGTATTTGCAGGCATCAGGAGAATTTTCATGGCCGTTCAACAGAACAAGAAGTCGCCTTCCAAGCGCGGCATGCACCGTGCGCACTATTCGCTCGACAAGCCCAGCACCGCC
The DNA here is from genome assembly GCA_036722755.1 of Caldimonas sp. GTDB lineage: Bacteria > Pseudomonadota > Gammaproteobacteria > Burkholderiales > Burkholderiaceae_C > Schlegelella_A. The sequence continues at coordinate 2,630 of DAIMIM010000201.1, forward strand.
ATCGAGCCGACCACCGGCGAGACGCATCTGCGCCATCACATCAGCGCCACCGGCTTCTACCGCGGGCGCAAGGTGTTGAAGACCAAAGCGGACGCCTGATCCACGTTGCGCGCGTGATGCCGGCTGCCACAGGGGCTCTGCCGATCACGCGTCTGTCCATGGTGGCCGCCTCCGCGCCCCCGATCCGAATCGCGGTCGACTGCATGGGCGGCGATCACGGTCCGTCCGTCACGCTTCCGGCTTGCCGGGCTTTTCTCGCTGCCCATCCCCAAGCCGAGCTCGTGCTCGTCGGCCGGCCCGAGTCGTTGGCGGCCGCCCAGGGCTGGGAGCGCTGCACGCTTGTAGCGGCGAGCGAAGTGGTCGAGATGACCGATTCCATCGAAGTCGCGTTGCGGCGCAAGAAGGATTCCTCGCTGCGCGTCGCGGTGAGCCAGGTCAAGCCGCTCGCCGACCGCCCGTCGCTTGCGCAAGCGTGCGTTTCGGCGGGCAACACCGGTGCGTTGATGGCGGTCTCGCGCTATGTGCTGAAGACCGTCGACGGCATCGACCGGCCGGCCATCGCGACCGTCATGCCGAACGAACGCGACACCTACACCACCGTGCTCGATCTCGGCGCCAACGTCGATTGCACGGCCGAACACCTGCTGCAGTTCGCCGTGATGGGCAGCGCGCTGGTCGCCACCGTCGAAGGCAAGGACGAGCCGACGGTCGGCCTGCTCAACATCGGCGAAGAGGCGATCAAGGGCAGCGAAACGATCAAGCAGGCCGGCGAGTTGCTGCGCGCAGCCGCGACGGCAGGGCTCGTCAACTTCCACGGCAACGTCGAAGGCAACGACATCTTCAAGGGCACCTGCGACATCGTCGTCTGCGACGGCTTCGTCGGCAACGTCGCGCTGAAGACGGCCGAAGGGCTGGCTTCCATGCTGACGAGCTTCATCAAAGAGGAATTCAAGCGCAATGCCTTCACCAGGGTTGCCGCGTTCGTGGCCCTGCCGGTGCTCAATCGTTTGAAGCGGCGGGTCGACCACCGCCGCTACAACGGCGCTGCGCTGCTCGGGCTGCGCGGCCTGGTCTTCAAGAGCCACGGTTCTGCCGACGCGTTCGCCTTCGAGCAGGCGCTCAATCGCGCCTACGAGGCGGCGCGAAACGGTCTGCTCGAGCGGGTGCAACGGCGCATGAGCGCGACGCTGGCGGCGCTGCCCGCCGCCGCCGCTGCAAGTGGAGTTCCGAGCCGACCTATCCCGCTCGCGGAAGCCCGGTCGGCATGAGCTCGTCGTTGCCGCGCTATTCGCGCATCACCGGGACGGGCAGCTTCCTGCCGCCCGACCGCGTGAGCAACGCACAACTCGCCGAGCGGCTCGCCGCCGACGGCATCGAGACGTCCGACCAGTGGATCGTCGAGCGCACCGGCATCCGCTTTCGCCATTTCGCCGCGCCGACCGTGACCTGCAGCGACCTCGGCGCCGAAGCGGCCCGGCGCGCACTCGCAGCGGCCGATTGCGACCCGCAGTCGATCGATCTCATCATCGTCGCCACCTCGACGCCGGACATGGTGTTTCCGTCGGCGGCGTGCATGGTGCAGGACAAGCTCGGCATGCACGGCTGCGCCGCCTTCGACCTGCAGGCCGTGTGCTCCGGCTTCATCTACGCGCTCTCGGTGGCCGACGCGATGATCAAGACCGGCGCCGCGACCAAGGCGCTCGTGATCGGCTCGGAGGTGTTCTCGCGCATCCTCGACTTCAAGGACCGTGCGACCTGCGTGTTGTTCGGCGACGGCGCCGGCGCCGTCGTCCTCGAGGCGAGTGACACGCCCGGCCTGCTCGCGAGCGAGCTGCACGCCGATGGCCGGTACGTGGGGATCCTCTGCGTCCCGGGCACGGTCTCGGGCGGTCGCGTGCTCGGCGACCCGCTTCTCAAGATGGACGGGCCGGCAGTCTTCAAGCTCGCCGTCTCGGTGCTCGAGAGCGTCGCCCGCTCCGTGCTCGTCAAGGCCGAACGGACCGATGCCGACATCGACTGGCTGATTCCGCACCAGGCCAACATCCGCATCATGCAAAGCACGGCGAAGAGGCTCAAGCTCGCGCCGCACAAGCTGATCGCCACCGTCGATCGGCACGGCAACACGTCGGCCGCATCGATTCCGCTCGCGCTCGACGACGCCGTGCGCGCCGGGCAGGTCAAGCGCGGCGACACGGTGATGCTCGAGGGCGTGGGCGGCGGTTTCACCTGGGGCGCCACGCTGCTCGATTTCTGAGCGCTCCGCACCGACTCCATGCATCCGTTCGCTTTCGTCTTTCCCGGTCAGGGCTCGCAGTCGGTCGGCATGCTCGACGCGTGGGGCGACAACGCGGCCGTCAGGCAGACGCTCGATGACGCATCGAGCGCGCTCGGCCAGGACATCGCCGCGCTGATCCGCGAAGGCCCGAAAGAGCTGCTCGACCTGACGACCAACACCCAGCCGGTGATGCTTGTCGCCGGCGTCGCGTGCTACCGGGCGTGGCTGGCGGAAACGCAGGCCGCGCCCGCCGTCGTCGCCGGTCATTCGCTCGGCGAGTACACGGCGCTCGTCGTCGCGGGTGTGCTGACGCTTGCCGACGCGCTGCCTCTCGTGCGCCATCGCGCCCAGGCCATGCAGGACGCGGTGCCCGTGGGCACAGGAGCGATGGCCGCCATCCTCGGTCTCGATGCCGACGCCGTGCAGGCAGGTTGCTCGGCCGCTGCGGCTGCGACCGGCGAAGTCGTCGCCGCCGCCAACTTCAACGACCCGAAGCAGACCGTGATCTCCGGCAGCAAGGCCGGCGTCGACAAGGCCTGCGAGCTGCTCAAGGCTGCCGGCGCGAAGCGTGCAATCTTGCTCGCGGTCTCCGCGCCTTTCCATTCGCCCCTGATGAAACCGGCGGCCGACCGGCTGCGCGAAAGGCTCGTCGGCGTGCCGATGGATGCGCCGTTCATTCCGGTCATCGACAACGTCGATGTGCGGTCGGAAAGCGAGCCCGCGGCGATCCGCGACGCGCTCTATCGCCAGGCCTACGGCCCGGTGCGCTGGGCCGAGACGATCCGCGCGATCCGCGCCCGCGGCATCACCCACATCTTCGAATGCGGCCCGGGCAAGGTCCTGGCCGGCATGGTCAAGCGGATCGAGGCAGACGCTGTCGCCGCCGCCGTCCACGACCCGGCTTCCCTGCGCGACGCCAGCGCGCTGCTGCGATGAACGAGCCCGCGACAACGAAGGCGCCGCAAGTGGCGCTCGTCACCGGTGCGTCGCGCGGCATCGGCCGGGCGATCGCGCTCGTGCTTGCGGAACGGGGCTTTCGCGTCATCGGCACCGCCACCACCGAAGCAGGCGCCGCCGCGATCGGCACGGCACTCGCCGCTTTCCAGGGCAGCCGCGGGATCGTCCTCGACGTCACCGACGGCGATGGAGTCAACGCAGCCATCGACGCGATCGTCAAGCAAGAGGGCGGCCTGCACGTGCTCGTCAACAACGCCGGCATCACCCGCGACATGCTGTCGATGCGCATGAAGGACGACGACTGGCATGCCGTTCTCGCCACCAACCTGACCGCCGTCTTTCGCGCCAGCCGCGCGGCGATCCGGCCGATGATGAAGCAGCGCTACGGGCGCATCGTCAACATCACGTCGGTCGTCGGTGCGAGCGGCAACCCGGGCCAGGCCAACTACGCTGCGGCCAAGGCCGGTGTCGCGGGCATGACGCGCTCGCTGGCCCGCGAGGTCGGCAGCCGCGGCATCACCGTCAACTGCGTCGCGCCCGGCTTCATCGAGACCGACATGACAAAGTCGCTG
>DAIMIM010000202.1:0-6431 GCA_036722755.1 Caldimonas sp.
CCCTCTCCCCGGCGTACCGGAGAGAGGGAGCCTACGGAGCTCTTCACCCTCTCCCGCTGGCGGGAGAGGGTCGGGGTGAGGGTCTTCGTCGCGCTCTCCCTCTTCTCGGTCTGCGTCGCCGCGCATGCGGTGCCGACGTTCGCTGACGTGAAGGCGGCGCACCGGCCTTCCGACGTGACGCTCGTCGACCGCCGCGGTGTGCCGATCCAGACGGTTCGCGTCGATGCGAGCGTGCGCCGCCTGGCCTGGGTGCCGATCGCCGAGATGTCGCCGGCCCTGCTCACGGCAATCGTCCTGAGCGAGGACCGGCGCTTCTGGGAGCACGGCGGCGTCGACTGGAACGCGGCCGCGCGCAGCGCCTGGGCCAATCTCTTCAACACGCGCACGCGCGGCGCCTCGACGCTGACGATGCAACTCGCCGGCCTCATCGGCGATGGGCTCGCCCGGCCTGCCGGCGGCCGCAGCGTCGTGCAAAAGCTCGGCCAGGTGGTGCTGGCGGCACGGCTCGAGGCGACCTGGAAGAAGAGCGAGATCCTCGAGGCCTATCTGAATTCGGTGCCCTATCGCGGCGAGATCGTCGGCATCGACGCCTTGTCGCAGACGCTGTTCGCCAAGCATCCGAGCGGTCTCGACGCGCAGGAAGCGGCGATTGCCGCGGCGCTGGTGCGCAGCCCGAATGCCCGCCCGTCGGCCGTCGCCGATCGCGCCTGCGGCGTCTTGCAGTTGCAAAAGCTCGCCTGCACCGGCGTCGTCGGGCTGGCCGAGACGGCGCTGGCACGGCGCGGCGGCGCGCCGCTCGGCGAGCAGCTCGCGCCCCACTTCGCCCGGCAAGCGATCGATCCGCTCGGCCCGACCTTGCAGCCGACGACGCTGGACGCCGCGCTGCAGCGCCTCGCCAACGTGACGCTGCGCCGCCAGCTCGCCGAGCTCGGCGGCCGCAATGTCGAGGACGGTGCGATCGTCGTTCTCGACAACGCGTCAGGCGATGTGCTGGCCTGGGTCGGATCGAGCGGCCCGCTCTCGGCGGCCGGCGACGTCGACGGCGTGCTGGCGCGCCGGCAACCCGGCTCGGCGCTCAAGCCCTTCGTCTACGAGCTCGCGTTCGAGAAGCGCCTGGTCACGCCGGCGACGCTGATCGACGATTCGCCGGCGCAGATCGCCACTGCGGCTGGCCTCTATCTGCCGCAGAACTACGACCACGAATGGAAGGGCTTCGTCAGCGCCCGCACCGCGCTCGGAGCCAGCCTCAACGTGCCGGCCGTCCGCGTCGCGACGATGCTCGGCGCCGATGCGCTGTTCGAGCGGCTGCAGTCGCTCGGTTTTGCCCTGCCCGAAAGCGCCGGCTGGTACGGCGCCTCGCTCGCCCTCGGCAGCGCCGACGTGACCCTGCTCGCGCTCGCCAACGCCTATCGCATGCTGGCCAACGGCGGGCTCTATTCGCCGCCGAATCTCGCGCGCGCCACGCCGTCCGCGCGCGACGCTTCCGCGTCGGCCGTGCGCCGGTCGAGCGTTGCCGCGTCGCGGCCGGTTCGCGTCGCCGATGCCGCGGCGGTCTATCTCGTCACCGACATCCTGGCCGACAACAACGCCCGCGCCCGCACCTTTGGCCTGGCCAGCGCCCTGGCGACGCGCGGCTTCGCGGCCGTCAAGACCGGCACCAGCAAGGACATGCGCGACAACTGGTGCGTCGGCTTCACCGACCGCTACACGATCGGCGTCTGGGTCGGCAACGCCAGCGGCGAGGCGATGCACAACGTCAGCGGCGTCAGCGGCGCGGCGCCGATCTGGCATGCGCTGGCGACCGCGCTGCACGTCGGTGCGCCGTCGAAGGCGCCGCTCGCGCCGGCCGGCGTGGTCCGCCAGCACGTCGCGTTCGACTCCGCCAAGGAAGCGAGCCGCGACGAGGTTTTCCTCGCCGGCACGGCACGCGGCCTGCAGCGCGCGACCGCGGAAGTGGCGGGCGAGCAGCGCTTCGGCATCGTCAGCCCGCGCGACGGCAGCGTCTTCGCGGTCGATCCCGACATTCCGCCGGCGGCGCAGCGCGTCACCTTCGAAGGCGAGCGCGGCCAGTGGGTGCTCGACGGCAAGGTGCTCGGCACCGCCGAGCGCTGGCGCTGGGCGCCGTGGCCGGGCCGGCATCGCCTGAGCCTGCTCGGCCGCGACAACGAAACCCTGCAGAGCGTCGCCTTCGAGGTGCGCGGCGCCGGAGTGAAGGCGGCTAACGCTTCGAGAACATCCGCTCCATCGCCGCATCGATGACGAGGCCGCACAGGCTGTAGAGCAGCGAGCCGATCAGCGCCGCGCCGAAGCCGGTGACCCGAAATCCCTGCAGCACCGACGCCGCGAAATAGAACATCAGCGCGTTGATGATGAACAGGAACAGGCCGAGCGTCAGCACGGTGACGGGCAACGTGAGCAGCACCAGGAGCGGCCGCAGCAAGGTGTTGAACAAGCCCAGCACGAGCGCCGCGATCATGGCCGCGGTGAAGCCCGAGACGGTGACGCCGACGCCGAGTTGCGCGACGAGAAGCAGCGCGGCGGCGAGCAAGATCCAGCGAACGACGATCTTCATGGGCCGAAGGATAACGACTGCGCGGGCGCTCGACATGACGCGCGCTTGCGACAAAAGCGCGGCCACGATCGAAAGAATGCGTGTTCTTCGAGTGAAAACCGCTTCTCACTCTCCTATACAGGCAGTACTATTCGCACCGCGCGGATGCAGGAGAAAAGAAGGCCCATGCGGCTTTCACCCACTCCGAGCACATCAACCAACCACTTGATGGAGAGAATCAATATGGCAACTGCAAAGAAAGCGGCAAAGAAAGCCCCGGCGAAAAAAGCTGCACCGGCCAAGAAGGCGGTCGCGAAGAAGGCCGCGCCGGCCAAGAAGGTCGTCGCGAAGAAGGCGAAGGCGCCTGTCAAGAAGCGGACCCCGAACGCGGCCTTCATGAAGCCGATGACGCCGAGCGCTGCGCTCGCCGCGATCATCGGCGACAAGGCGATTCCGCGGACCGAGGTCACGAAGAAGGTCTGGGAATACATCAAGAAGCACAGCCTGCAAGACTCGGCCAAGCGGACGATGATCAACGCCGACGCCAAGCTGAAGGAGATCTTCAAGAAGGCCCAGGTCTCGATGTTCGAGATGACCAAGCTGATCAACAACCACCTGAGCTGAGATTTCTTCTGCTCATGAAAAAGCCGGCGCGAGCCGGCTTTTTTCTGAGGTCGGCCGGCGCGAGCCGGCTTTTTTCTTGGCTCTGTCCCGAATTCGCCCTCAGACGCGAACCACGACGTTGCTGTATTTCGCCAGCGTCTCGTCGGCCGTCACCAGCTTGAGCGGCATGGCTAGGGCCTGGGCAATCAGGAGCCGATCGAATGGGTCGGTGTGGTGAAGCTCGAGTTTCGCGACGCCAGCGGCATGCGCGGCCGTGACAGGAAGCTCCAGGAACCCACTTGCTTCGATGGCCGCCGCCAGCTCTTGCGGATCTGCCTTGATTTTGCCCAGGCGGGCTTTGATGGCGACCTCCCAGATGGATGCGGCCGACACATAGACCTCTTCGGCGGACTCGATGAATCGACGTGTCGACTGCTTCAGGCGGGGTGACCCGGCGACGGCCCACAGGAAAATGTGCGTGTCGAGCAGGAGCCGCATCAGCGGCCCTCGAAGCCTGCCAGTACATCGTCAGGCAATGGCGCGTCGAAGTCTGCCGGAATGGTCAGCTTGCCCTTGAGCAGGCCGAACTTGACGCGAGGCTTCGCACTCTCCAGTCGAGTGATGCGCACCAGCGGCTTCCCGTTGCGGCTGACCACCACGTCCTCTCCGGACGCGGCCTTGTCGACCAGCTGGGACAACCGCGTCTTGGCGTCGTAGATATTCACTGTTTCCATGCTGGGACGGGCCTCGAGGCTAATTCGATTCGGACCAAGTCTAGTCTAGTTTGAATGAGTGTGCAAAGGAGCCCGCAATGTAGGAATGTGCCGGCGCCGAAGCGCGTGTCCTCCGACGCCTCGCGGCGCGCGGTGCTTCGATACTTTCAGCGTTCCATTTTTAGAACGCGAGGAGACACGATGCGCACCATGACCCTATCTTCCCTGGCTCGAGCGGCCGCCATCTGCTGCGGCGCGGCGATGTTCTGCGCTTCGGCCAGCGCCGCCGGCGACAAGACCGCCTACGAGCAGGCCAAGAGCTCCGCGAAGGCCACGTACGACGCCGACAAGAAGGCATGCGATTCGATGACCGGCAATGCCAAGGACATCTGCGTCGCCGAAGCGAAGGCCAAGGAGACGAAGACCGAGATGAACGCCGAAGCGGCGTGGAAGGACACGCCGAAGGCGCGCGCCGACGCCACACACGAGATCGCCGAAGCCGACTACAAGGTCGCCAAGGAACGCTGCGACGACATGGCGGGCAACGCCAAGGACGTCTGCATCAAGGAAGCGAAGGCGGCGATGACGAAGACGCAGGCTGATTCCAAGGCCATGATGAAGAGCACCGATGCCCACATGGACGCGTCGAAGGACAAGCGGGAAGCCAACTACAAGGTCGCGACCGAGAAGTGCGACGCGCTCGCCGGCGATCCCAAGACGGCGTGCATGGCCGACGCCAAGACGAAGTACGGTAAGTGATCGCGAGGAAGGCGGCGCGTCTTGCGCGCCGCCTTCAGGCCGGCTGGGCCAGGCGCCGCTCGACGAAGTCGAGCCGGTCCTGGCCCCAGAACAATTCGCCGTCGATCGAGTAGGTCGGCGCGCCGAACACGCCAGCGTCGATGGCGCGCTGCGAGTCGGCCTCGTAACGGTCGTGCACCGCCTGGGATTGCGAATCCTCGAGACGGCGCGCCGGTAGCTGGGTTTCGGCGAGCATCGTCTGCAACACCGACGGATCGGCGATATTGCGCTGCTCTGCCCAGACACCGCGCATCACGGCCCCGGCGATCGCCATCGCCGCGTCGCTGCCGTCGAGCCGGTCGACAGCGATGATGAGCATCGCCGCATCGTTCGCATTGACAGGAAAATACCGCGGCTGCGGATGGAGCGGCCGGCCGAGAAAGGCGCTGAAGCGCGCCAGCTCGGTCAGGCGATAGGTCTGCCGCTGCGGCGCGCGCTTGGCGAGCGGCAAGCCGCCCGAGACCGGAAAGACGCGGCCAAGATCGACCGGAAGGACGTTGATCGTCGCGCCCGCTGCCTTGGCGATCGCCGCGAAGCGCTCGTGGCCGAGGTAGGACCACGGCGACTGCGGTGCGAAGTAGTAGTCGATCGCGTGCGGCAAATCACTCTCCTTCGAAAACGGGGAACGCGAGTCTAGCGTTCCGCGCTCACGCCGCGAGCAGCGGCGCGAGGTAGTGCCCGGTGAAGCTCGCGGGGTTCGCGGCGACCTGCTCCGGCGTGCCGAAGGCGACCACGGTGCCGCCGCCGGCGCCCCCTTCGGGGCCCATGTCGACGACCCAGTCGGCGGTCTTGATGACATCGAGGTTGTGCTCGATCACGACGATGGTGTTGCCGGCGTCGCGCAACTGGTGCAGCACCTTGAGCAGCAGGTCGATGTCGGCGAAATGCAGCCCGGTGGTCGGCTCGTCGAGGATGTAGAGCGTGCGGCCGGTGTCGCGCTTGCTGAGCTCGAGCGCGAGCTTGACGCGCTGCGCTTCGCCGCCGGAGAGCGTCGTCGCGCTCTGGCCGAGCCGGATGTAGCCGAGGCCGACGTCGAGCAGCGTCTGCAGCTTCCTGGCGATGTTCGGCACGGCGCTGAAGTAGCCGTGCGCGTCCTCGACGGTCAGGCCCAGCACGTCGGTGATGTTCTTGCCCTTGTAGAGCACCTCGAGCGTCTCGCGGTTGTAGCGCCGGCCGTGGCAGACGTCGCAGGGCACGTAGACATCGGGCAGGAAGTGCATCTCGACCTTCAGCACGCCGTCGCCCTGGCACGCCTCGCAGCGTCCGCCGGCGACGTTGAAGGAAAAGCGCCCCGGCCCGTAGCCGCGCTCGCGCGCCGTCGGCACTTCGGCGAAGAGCTCGCGGATCGGCGTGAAGAGGCCGGTGTAGGTCGCCGGGTTCGAGCGCGGCGTGCGGCCGATCGGCGACTGGTCGACGCTGATCACCTTGTCGAACTGCTCGAGGCCGGTGATCGTGTCGTGCGGCTCCGGCTCGGCGTGGCTGTTGTAGAGGTTCTTGGCGACGGCCGCGTACAGCGTGTCGTTGACGAGTGTCGATTTGCCCGAGCCGGACACGCCGGTGACGCAGCTGAGCAGGCCGATCGGGAAGGCCGCGTCGACGTGCCTGAGGTTGTTGCCGCGTGCTCCCGCGACGCGCAGCCACGCCTCGGCGCCCGGAAGCGGCCGGCGCGCCGGCACGGCGATCGAAAGCACGTGGGACAGATAGCGCCCCGTCAGCGACTCGGGCGGCGCCGCCCCTTCCTCCGGCGTGCCCTGGGCCATGACACG
>DAIMIM010000203.1:0-6400 GCA_036722755.1 Caldimonas sp.
CCTTGGCCGAATGGATGGTCGACAGGATCGGGTAGTCCTCGTCGCGGCCCGGCGGCCCCGACGCGTCGCTTGTCGCGGCAGGCGGGTCGAGCGTCAGCTCGGTGAGGAAGCGATCGCGGCTCGGGTAGCCGGCGGCCAGGCGCGCGAGATGCGCCACGTCGGCGCTGCGCGGACCGCGATCGTCGTGCAGGCGCTCGAGTTGCGGCCGGTACCAGCGCTCGACCTCGGCCATCTCGCCGGGCCAGGGCGACGCCGGCTGGCGCAGCGCCGCGAAGAGGGCGACGAACTCGGCCCAGGCCGCCGCCGCGCCACGCGGCGGCGTGAAGGCGCATACCGCATCAGCCGGATCTGCGGCGGCCTCGAGCGCGCGCATGAGCTTGTCGGCACTGGTCGCGCCGATGCCGCGCACGAGCTGCAAGACGCGCAGGCCGGCGCGCTGGCCGCGCGGATTGGCGGCGAAACGAAGCACCGCGAGCACGTCCTTGACGTGCGCCGCTTCGAGAAACTTCAGGCCCCCGTACTTGACGAAGGGAATGTTGCGGCGCGCCAGCTCGAGCTCGATCGCATTGCTGTGCTGGGCGGCGCGAAAGAGCACCGCCTGGCTCTTCAGCGCGAGCCCGGTTTCGCGAAGCTGCAGCACGCTCGCCGCCACCCACACCGCCTGCTCGCTCTCGTCGGCGACCCACACGATCCGGGCCCGCTCGGACGCCGCCCGGTCGCTCCACAAGGCCTTGGCGTGGCGCTCGGTGGCCAGCGCGATCACGGCGTTCGACGCGTCGAGCAGGGGCACTGTCGCGCGGTAGTTGCGCTCGAGCACGACGACGCGCGCCGGCGGCGTGAAGCGGCTCGCGAAATCGAGGATGTTGCGCACCTCGGCGGCGCGAAACGAATAGATCGATTGCGCGTCGTCGCCCACCACGGTGAGGCCGCGACCGTCCGGCTTCAACGCGAAGACGATCTCGGCCTGCAGCCGGTTGCTGTCCTGGTACTCATCGACGAGCACGTGGTCGAAGCGCCCGGCCATCGCCGCGCCGACGGCGGGCTCGGCCATCGCCGCCGCCCACCAGAGCAGCAGATCGTCGAAATCGAGGACGCGCTGGGTCTGCTTTTCGGCCACGTAGGCATCGAACAGGCGCGTCAGCTCGGCGTGCCATTCGGCGCACCATGGCCAGCGCTGCGCCAGTGCATCGGCGAGCGTCTCGCGGGCGTTGACGACGCGCGAGTAGATCGCCAGGCAGGTCGACTTCTGCGGAAAGCGCCGTCCCGTGGCGGCCAGACCGAGCCGCTGGCGCAAGACGTGCAGAAGCTCCTCGGAATCGCCGCGATCGTCGACCGTGAAGCCGGCGTCGAGGCCGATCTGCGCGCCATGGCTGCGCAGGAGACGGGCGCCGATGCTGTGGAAGGTGCCGCACCAGGCCAGGCGCGGCGCGGCGCTCGACGCCGGCAGGCCGAGCGTCTCGTGCAGGACGCGGCCGACGCGACGCTCCATCTCGGCGGCGGCGCGACGCGAGAACGTGAGCAGCAGGATGCGCGACGGGTCGACGCCGGCCAGAACCAGCATGGCGACGCGTGCGGCCAGGGTCAGCGTCTTGCCGGAGCCGGCGCCGGCGACGACGAGGAGCGGGCCGTGCCCGGCCACGTCGCCGAGGCCGTGCACCGCGGCGCTGTGCTGCGCGTCGTTCAGGCTCGCCAGCATCGCCGAGGCAAGGCGGTGCGAAGGCGTGGCGGTCGGAGCGAAAGGCATCGTCGGGTTGTCGGGCAGCCATGGACTGTAGTTCCATCCAGCCCCGCAGCGCCGACGATCGCTGCCGAGCCAGCGTGCAATGCGTCCTTCATTTCCGCGCCGCGGCGCCGAAAAGCCCTTCATGTCCTGCGTATCGCGAACCGCCGGGGCGCTCGCGCTCGGCAGCTGCCCATGAGCGCCGACTCCATCAGTGCGATCGTCGATTCACAGCTCCTGCTCGGCGCCACCGATGCTCCGCATGCACGCCGCAACCCGGTGACGCGTTCGCCGCTGGCGCAAAACTTTCTGGTCGAGTGGATCACGCTGGTCGCATCGCTCGCCGTGATCGGCCTGCTGATCGCAACCGCGCTGGTGAAGACGCGCCACTCCGTCGACACCGCCGAGCGCGACCGGCTGCAGGTGCAGAGCCGCGTCGTCGACGACAACATCGGCCACCAGCTCGACGGCATGAATCGGGCCCTGGCCAGCGTTCGCAGCGACTATCTCGCAGCGCCGGCGGCGGGCGCGGCGGCCGCGCTTTCGCTGCGCCTGAAAGCATTGAGCGACGCCATTCCCGCCGTGCGGTCGATGGTCCTGCTCGACGCCGACGGCATCGTCTCCGCCTCCAGCGTTGACACCCTGCTGGGTCGCGACTTCAGCGATCGCGACTACTTCCGCGCAGCCAAGGCCGGCCGCAACCCGGAAACGCTCATCGTCGGCAGGCCGTTCAAGACCTCGCTGGGCGGCTACACCATCGTCTTCGGCCGCGCCATCATCGCCCCGAGCGGCGCCTTCGTCGGCGTGGCCCTGGCCGCGCTCGAGCCTGAGTATTTCGAGGTTCTAATGCGCTCGGTGCTCTATGCGCCCGACATGTGGGTCTCGCTCGGGCACAGCGACGGCCGTGTCTTCGCGACGATGCCGCGCGACGCGCTGCGCGTCGATACCGACTGGCAGCAAGCGGCGGCCGCGATGGCCGGCGCCGGAGCCGATCCGCTCTTCGCGCCCATTCTTCTCGGCGCCACCGGCGGCACCGGCGAGCCGCGCATGACGGCCTTTCGCTCCCTGACGCCGCCCGATCTGCACATGGACAAGCCGTTGATCATCGGCGTCAGCCGATCAGCCAGCGACGTCTTCCAGCCATGGCGTCAGCAGGCGCTCGAGTACGCGATGTTCTACGTGCTGCTGGCGGCGGCCGGGGCGTTCGGCCTGTACCGCGGGCAGTGGCGACGCAGCGCCTTCGCGCGACTCGAAGCGGAATCCTCGCGCCAGCGCCAGCAGAGCGCCGAACAACTCGAGCTCGCATTGCAAGGCGCCGATCTGGGCCTGTGGGACTGGGACCTGCGCGAGGACTGCTTCAGGCACAACGACCTGATGCGCATCCAGCTCGGCTATGTCCACGGCGACATCGGCATCTCGGGCAGCGACTGGCGCAGCCTCGCCCACCCGCACGACCTCGGTCGGCTGCTGGCGACGATCGAGGCGCACTTTCGCGGCGAGACGGCGTTCTACGAATGCGAGTTCCGGGTCCGCCACAAGCTGGGGCACTGGGTCTGGTTGCTGAGCCGCGGCAAGATCGTCGAGCGCGACGCGTTCGGCATCGCGGTGCGCATGGCCGGCACGCACATGGACCTGACGCGGCGAAAGCACAGCGAGATGCGGCTCCAGATGTCTGCCGAAATGCTGCGCCGCACCGGCGAGCTGGCGCACATCGGCGGCTGGGAGCTCGACCTGGCGACCTCGCGGGTCGAATGGACCGAGCAGGTCTATCGCATCCACGAGCTCGAGCCGGGAACCGCCCTGAGTCTCGACAACGCCATCGATTTCTATGCGCCGGCGGCCCAGCCGGCGATCCGCGCCGCGATCGCCGCCGGCGCCGCCGACGGCACGCCATGGGATCTCGAGCTGCCCTTCATCACCGCCAGGGGCAACGACCGCTGGGTGCGCGCGCAAGGTGTCGCGGTCATGGCCGATGGCAAGCCCGTTCGCTTGCTCGGTGCCTTCCAGGACATCACCGAGAAGAAGACGATCGCCCTCGAGATGCACCGCCTCAACGAGGAGCTGACGCGCCTGTCGACCACCGATTCGCTGACCGAGGTCGGCAATCGCCGCCTCTTCGACCAGACGCTCAAGACCGAGTGGGCGCGCGCCGCGCGGCGCGGCGAACCGGTCGGCCTGGTGATGATCGACATCGATCATTTCAAGGAATACAACGACCACTACGGCCACCCGGCGGGCGACGCCTGCCTGCGCCAGGTGGCGCGGATGATCGGCGTGGCGGTGCGGCGGGGCGGCGAGCTGGTCGCTCGCTATGGCGGCGAGGAGTTCGTGGTGCTCCTACCCGGGGCGGACCTGGAAGACGCACGGTGCGCCGCCGAGCGCTGCGCCCAGATCGTCGCCGATGCAAAGCTCGAGCATCGTGCCTCGGCGAGCTCGGCCTGGCTGACGATGAGCATCGGCGTCGCCAGCCAGATCGCCACCGCGTCCGTCGAGTGCGGAACCCTCATCGACATCGCCGATGCGGCGCTGTACCGGGCCAAGCGATGCGGACGCGGACGCATCGAGTTCTGATGGCGACCGGCTGCGCCCACCGCCCGTCCGAACCGGGGCTCCGGCCGTCCTACAGCGGCGTCCGGCGGTCGCCGATGCGGCATCCGAGTGCGCAGTCGTTCAATGACGAGAACTCTCTGGAGAGCCCATGTCGCTCATCGACAGCATCCACGCCAGCCTCGGCTCGATGGGGTTCTTGCAGCTTGCGCTGGCCTTCGGTGCCCTCCTCGCCTACTCGCTTGCTCTGAGCGCCGCGTTCGTGGCGACGGTGCGCGCGGGTGCGGTCGGGGTCGCGCTCGTCGGCGCGATCGGCTTTGCCGCAGCGACGCCGCAATGGGTGGACGGCGTCGTTCTGATGGCTTTGGCGATCGCCGGATGCGGCGCGTTCGCCGGTGCCGCATGGCTGCTGTCGCAGGGGCTGGGCGTCGGCGGTACGCGCGGGTCTTTCGCAGCGCAAACCGGTCAGCGCGACCTGGCGCTGCCGGCGCGGCGCGTCCCCCGTCGGCCGGCGACGATCGCGATCCGGTCGTCCTGATCGGCCGGCGCGCGCCCCCTACCTTCGACGGCAACATCGGGCGCGTCGTCGCCGCTCAGGACGCGGCGACGACCAGCGCGATCGCGATCGCTGCAGGCAGCGCCTGCACGACGAGGATGCGGCGACCCACCGTCGCCGCGCCGAAGATGCCGGCGACGACGACGCAGCCGAGGAAGAAGAGCTTCACCCCATACCCTCCGCTGCCGAGCCACACGCCCCACAGCAGCCCGGCGGCGAGAAAGCCGTTGTACAGGCCCTGGTTGGCGGCGAGCACCTTGGTCGCGGCGGCCGCCTCGGGCGTCTGATGGAACGTGCGCAGGCCGATCGGCTTGTCCCACAGGAGCATCTCGAGGACGAGAAAGTAGAAGTGCAGGAGCGCCACGAGCGTGACGAGGCTGTCGGCGGCGAGCTTCATGGGGTGCGGTGTCCGGACGTTGCGCGTGGCTTGCGCTTGGCGATGATGGGCGCCTTGACGACGACCCCGCGCGGCCGAGGCGTGCGCTCGGGACGCTTGCGCCTGGCTTCTGGCGCCGCGACCTTGGCCGGCGTCGCGGCGGGCTCGGCCGGGGCGGCGAGCGCCGGCGCCGCAGCCAGCGTACGCAGCGTCTGCATCGCCCGCTCGATCTGCGCGCCGATCTCGTGCACGTCGGGCACGGCGCGCCGGCAGGCGATCAGGCCGAAGCAGAGCCGGTCGACATGGCTCTGCACCGTGATGTTGAGCGCCACGCCGTGGACGACGATCGAGAGCGGGTAGTAGTCGGTCATCTTCGCGCCGACGAGATAGACCGGCACCTTCGAGCCCGGCACGTTGGAGATCGTCACGTTGGTCAGGCGCAGCCAGTCGGCAATGCGCGAGCGGCCGTACAGCGACGCCAGGCCGCTGATCAGCCAGGGCGAGCCGAGCGAAGGAAAGTCGGTCGGGATGACACCACGGAAGGTGCCCACCTGCCGCTTCATCGCCGCGGTGCCGCGCCTGATCGCCTTCAGCCGCTCGGCCGGATCGGCGATCTCGGTGCGGAGGTCGATCAGCGTGCCGGCGACCTGGTTGTTGGCCGTGGTGTCGCCTTCCTGGCGCAGCGAGATCGGCACCGCCGCGACCAGCGACTTGTCGGGTAGTTCGCGGCTGTCTTTGAGATACGAGCGCAGCGCCGTGCTGCACAACCAGAGCACGATGTCGTTGATCGAGGCGCCGAGCGATTTGCCGATAGTCTTCACTTCGCCGAGCGGCAAAGACACCGCCGCGAAGGCGCGCTGGTTCGTGATCGAATGGTTGAACGGCGTCGGCGGCGCCAACTTCCACAGCGTGCCCGGCGTCTCGGCCTTGCGCGCGGCACGGTCTTCGGGGGTTTCGCTGCGCCGCTCGGCGAGCGCTTCGCGGGCCGCGCCGACGAGCGTCGTCGCCAGCGTCGGCAGCAGCTTCAGGCTCTGCACGAGCTGCTGGAACTGGTTCTGCAAGGCGGCCGCCAGCAGCTCGGCAACGCCCAGCTGATAGGTGTTGGCGCGCGCCTCGCGCGGCAGCTTCACGACACGCGGCTCGGGCGTGAGGTCGAACATGCTCTGCGCCATCGCGACGCCGGCCTGGCCGTCGACCGCGG